>JAGTUZ010000135.1 GCA_018224415.1 Bacteroidota bacterium
AGCGTACCGCCCTGGCTGAGACCCGAGCCCGTCACGTTCACCGTCGTCGGCGAACCGGCGGCGTTGTGCGTGAATTCGATGCTGCCGCTCTGCGCGCCGCCGGCGATGGGAGCAAACTGCAGATCGATGGTGGCCGTGCCGCCCGGGGCGATCGGACCGAGCGTGGTCGGGGGCGTGCCGACAACCGAGAAATCGGTGCCGGTGAAGCTATAGGTGATGCCAGTAATGCTGAGGTTCTGGCTCTGACCGGTATTGGTGATCGTGAGCGTCAGCGGCGAGGTCGAACCCGTGGCGACGGTACCGAACGCCAGCGGATTCGGCGTGGCGGAGAAGTTCACCGGGCTCGGCTGGAAGGCGCCGCTCTTGATGATGATGACATCAAGCGGAGCACCGCTGTTCGGGCCGGAAATCGTGACGCTGCTGTTGGCGATCATGTCGGTCGTTGCGAAGTGCGTCCCGGAGCGCGGCTTGATCGACCAGCTGGTGCCGTAGGATGAAAGATCGGTCGGCCAGCTGAGGACAGCGCCGTTGAGGTCGAAATCGTCGCCCTGCAGGCGCACCATGAAGGAGTCGACCTGCGCGGAGCTGAAGTAATTGCGGTAATCCTTGTAGGTACCGGTGGAACCGAGGCCGTCGGGGATGGAAGTCACGCGTCCCGGAAGAGTGCGGAACGTGGCATCGATGATGGGAATGCTGGGCGGCGCGGGCGGTGCCGGGGCTTCCTGGAAGGTAGCGAGCAAGGCGTCCGTATCGAGACCCACGCTGTTGTCCACATTGCCGCCGGAGCCGTCGCCGTTCACGCCGAGCGAGAGCGTCAGCACCGTCGTGCCGCGTGTGATCGTCAGGGTCTTCTGGAAGCTCACCTGCGCGAACATCGCGGGCGCGGCGAGGAACAGCAGAAGAAAGAGGGAAACATATCTAGTTTTCATGTCGGAAAATTCTCCTGGGGAATTGCTTGCTTGTTTCTTGTTACGATTCACTGGATCATCAGAACGTGCGCGTGGCGCGGATGCGGACGGGGAAGGTGCCGCCGGTCACGTACACCCAGTAGCCTCGGCCGTTGTTCATCTGGTTGACGGTTTCGTAGGTGGAGCCGTTGTAGCCCCACACGTCGCCGGCGAGCACGCGGCTGGTAACATCTGCGATTGTCGCCGTGCCCGTGAAGGTCTCGAGGTCGGCGTCTCCGTCGCTGTTGAGGTCGCGAACCGAGCCGTTCGGGCTGCCGATCAGCACCCAGCCTTCGGCGGTCACTGTGACTTCCATGACATCGAGGCTGGTACCGTTGATGGCAGTCGTGCGCGTGGTCGGGAAATAGGCCCAGTAGGCGGGACCCGTCGCCAGCGCACCCGTGCTGCCGATAGAGTTGTACGCCGTGCCGTTGAATCCGTAGACCACGCTGCTGAGCGTGCCCGGGAAGATCGTGCCGACCGTCGAATCGGTGGCGACAAAGCGCGGCAGGGACACGATGTTCCAGCCGGCGTTGTGCAGGTTCAGCGTTCCGTTTGCACCAACCAGATATGGTTCGTTCTGCGGATCGAAACGAGTCCATCCCGCGGTCCACTGGCTGCTCATCGCCGTCGAGGGATCGAAGGCACCGCGATACGATGTCGTCGTAAACGAGGTGGGAAGACCAGTGAAGCTCGTTCCGGCAGTCGCGAGTTCCGACGTCGTCTGCGGTCGGGGATCCGGTGCGGTCAGGGAGGACATATCCACCAAAGCAAGCGCACTCGGATTACGCGATGCAAGCGCCGTCGAGCCCCAGCTGTTACCCTGTCGGTTGAGCCAGGAATTGACGAAGTGTTTCTGGTTGTTGCCGGAGGGAGGAATCGTTTCCGTCAGACCGCTCACCTCGACGGAATCCACGGTCCCGACGTAGGAAGCAAAGCTCGTATTGCGGACCTTGATCTGTTCGCTGGCGAAGGAGCCGGCCGTATCAATGGAGACATACGTCGGATAATCGCGGAACGACATGCTGCGCTCGTACCCGATCACCGCGCTGTTGAACAGGCTTTGCTGTGTGCCTCGGCGGATCATGAGAGCGTAGTCGAAGCGCTCGCCGCCCGGGACCGTCGTTGTATCCGTTGCCTTGGGACCGATAAACGTGAAGTTCGAAAAAAGTGGGTTTGTGCGCGGCGTGGTGCTGTAGCAACTGGAGTTACCACAGTTGTCGGTCTCGAGACCGCGGGAGGCATCCGTCGGATCCCAGAAATTCGGGTCCTTCATCTGGAAACCGAACTGGATGGCGCCGTTGTAACCAAAATCGGTGTCAAAACCGTCGTCGGTTTCGCCGATGGTCACGAGATGCGTTGCGTTGACCGTGCCGCCGAAAAATTCGAAACCGTCGTCGAAGGAATAGGACACCTGCACGTGGTCGATGGTGGTGCCGCTGCCGACGCCGCCGAGCGTGAGGCCGTTGGTTTCGTTATTGATCTGGAAACGGTAGCCGCCGTATTCGATGCGCACGTACTGGAAGGTACCGCTGCTATGCGTCGGATTCGATCCGCCGAAGCTGCCGGGCACGATGCCGCCTTCGATCTGGGGGTTTGTCTGGTTCGTCGGCGCGTCGCCGAGAATCACGACGCCGCCCCAGTCACCCGGGCGGCGTGCGCCGACGGGCTTGGCACTGCTCATGATGATGGGATTGGTCGCGGTGCCAGTCGCCTGGATGAATCCACCGTTCGAGATGCACAGCACGGAAGCCGAGTCGCCGAGGATCACGGTACCGGCCGGAATGGTCAGCGTGTAGGTGGGATCCACGAAGTAGATGCCGGTGAGGATGTAGGTGTTGGACGCGGACAGCGTCACATCGCTGGTCTGGTGGTACACCGTGCGTCCGGCGCCCACGCCGGGACCGAGCACGACGGTGGTCTGCGCGTAGGCCTGGGCGGCGAAGAGCAGCACGGCGGCCACTGCGAGCGCAAGGGAAAGTCGTTTCATTGTTTCTCCATGAATGCGTTGTGTGTGTAACAGGGTTGCTGTGATGGTCGTCCCGCCTCGGCGGGACTCGAGTCACTGTTTCCATCCCGGAGGGGGATGGTCCGGCACGATCGTCGGGTTGTCGCGCGCGGTCACAACGCAATAGAAAAGGCAGGCGCTGCGCCGCAGAGATCACCAGGTTTTCGCTTCCGTCACCGGCGCGTCAACGCCGGGCGCTTCATTACGGAGAAACGCATCCGCTAATTATCTACCTTACTCCTCTCCGCCTCTCTCTCATCGACCACGCTCCTGCAATCTGCGACACGGAGATGAGCTTCGTCTTGCGGACATGCAAGTCCTGTGTTCGGATTTCCTTTCATTTTGCAGGCCCCTGACGTCGCGCTCGTGGAATCAAAACGCATACGAGAGTTTCAGAGAGTATCCCGAACCACTGCGGATGCGGCGGTAGGGATCCCCGCTGCGCGTCTCGAACACGAGGTCGCTGCGCGCGACGTCCCGCGCGCTGAATTTTACATCCAACGACGAAGTAATCTCCTGTGTCACCGTCAGGTCGAGAATGCCGCGTGGCAGCTCGTACACGTCGGAATCGCGATAGTCGCCCACGGCATCGAGACGCTTTCCGTAGGTGTTGTATTGCACGCTGAATGCAGTACCGAGTGCCGGTTCGCGCCAGGTCAGATAGGCGTTGAGCATGAAGGGGGACTGCCCCTGCATTTCACGGTACTCCGTACGGAATTCGTCGATATACACGCCTCCACCCATGTCCACCTTGTACCCCTGCAGATACGAAACCTCCGACGTCACAAGCGTGTAGTTGCCGCCGATCATGACGTTCCGGCCATACTCGCCGAGAAAGTCGAGCGACTTGCGCAGCTCGAATTCCCACCCGGTGTTCACGCCGCTCGGGGAATTGAACCATGTGCGTTCGGGATTCGAGGAAATCAGGATCTTCATCTCGATCGGATCCTCCATCTCCTTGCGGAACCAGCTCACGGCCAGCACCTCGCCGAGTCCGGGAAACAGTTCCACACGGGCGTCAAGATTCTTCGACAGCGCGCGGCGCAGCAGCGGATTGCCGAAGGTGCCTTCGTACACGCTGTAGTCGTAGAAATAGAACGCAGCCAGTTCGCGGAATTCCGGCCGGTTGACCGAGTGGCTGTATGCGAAACGCACGTTGAGATCCTCCGTCGCCTGCCAGGTGAAATTCATCGATGGCAGCACATCCACGTTCCGCACCTCCGCCCGGAATGGTTCGTTGGTCGAGAATGGACTCAGGGTGTAAACGAGCTGCTCGGAGTTCTCGACGCGCGCGCCACCGGTGAGGCGGAAACGCTGGTCGAGCACGGTGAAGGGCAGGTCGAGCATGGCGTAATAGGCGATCAGCGTGTGCTCGCCCCAGTACGTGTCACGTGCGTTGGAAAGCACGGACATGACGAACTTGTCCGGACCGTAATTCCCGGGCACAAAAATGCTGTCGAGCGGCAGCAGCAGCAGGTCGAAGTTCCGGCTGCCGCGCTCGAGTTCGGAAATGAAATACTTGATGTCGTAATACCGCTCGCGTTTGTCGAACATGCCGCCGGTCTTCAGCTTGCCGAAATTCCCCAACGGCAGGGTCGCGTCGGCGCCAAGCATGCGGGAGTATTCGTCGAGATTCGACCACGACCGGTCACCCACGGAGAAGGCCCAGAGGCCCTGGTCCACTTCCTGGAAGATGGACTGCTTGCGGTCAGGCTCGTCGGCGATGGATTGCGTATAGGCCATGCGCCACTCGAGGTTCAGCCTGCCGAGCGACGGCAACAGATGCTCGCCCGCGAGTTGGGAGACCAGCACCTTGCGCTCGTCCCATTCGGTGATGCGGATGTCGGAAGGGTACATATTGTCGCCGGACACGCGGAGACTGGTGAGCTTGTCCTCGGCCGACTGGTTGAAGCTGTTTTTCCAGCTGAGCTTGTGCAAGCCGCCGATCTTGGCGCTGGTATTGAGAATGCCGCCCCAGAGTACACTGTACTTGTCGCGCTGTCCGGGACCGCGGAGGATGAGCGTTCCTCCCTCGATGTTGTTGTATTCCGTTTCCTCGCGGCTGTATCCGCCGCGATAGGTCAGCGAACCAATGGCGCCGAATTCCGTGGTCTCGCCGATGAAGAAGCGGTCTCCCGCGGAAAGATCGAATGAAGCGTTGACCGGCGCGCGGCTCGTGCGCTGCATCCACGTGTTCGGCAGCGCGCGGCCGGTCTCATATTGGTTAAGCGACAGGTCGGGAAGGCCTCTGCTGCCATCGTCCATGCCCAGCCAGTCGCGTCCCCCGCCCTGCGAGACCAGCGCGTCCTTTCCGGTGATCAGGGTGTTCCAGGATGTTGCAATGCCGATTTTCAGCATCGGATTGTCCGGAAAATCCAGCGTGTTCATGCGTACGAGTCCGCCTGTGAAATCACCGGGCAGGTCCGGCGTCGCCGTCTTCGTCACGATGGTGTTTTCCACCATGTTGGCGGGAATGAGATCGAAGGCAAAGCTCTTCTTGTCGACGTCCGTATCGGTGGACGTGACGGTCACCCCGTTGAGCTGCGTGCTGTTGTAGCGGTCGGTGACGCCGCGCACGTATATGAACTTGTCGTCGTAGATCGTGACGCCGGTGACGCGTTTGAGGGCGTCGCTCGTGGTGGATGCGGGAGAGAGCTTCACCTGTTCGGCGCTGAAGCCGTCGCCGATGGTGGATTCGGCCTTACGCGCGGCCAGCAGCGCGCTTTCTGTCGAGATCTCGCGGTCTGCGGAAATCACGACTTCCTCGGTGCTGTACACATCCTCCGCCAGCGCGGCGTCGACCTTGCGGTTTTCGTCAGCTGCGAGCTTTATATCTTTTATCGTTCTGGAACCATACCCGACGTAGGAGAAACGGAGAGAGACCGTCCCGGGCGACACGCCGCGGATGCTGTACTTGCCGTCCATGTCGGTGGAGGATCCCATACTGCTGCCGACGAGCAGGACGCTGGCGCCGACCAGGGGCTCGCCGGTATTGACGTCGCGCACGGTACCGTGTACGCTTGCCTTCTGCGCGAGCGCAGGGAAAACGGAAAACACTGTGAGAAGAAGGAAGATCGTCGCAAACCGCTGCATGGGAATCCGGTGTGATGTTGTGTGTACTCAGATCAGGAGACGGAGGGCAACAGCGGACGCGGAAACGACATCCACAGAAAACGCGCGAGGGCTTCCAGAGGGGAAGCGTCTCGCGCGCTCACAGCACAGTCTTCGCCTGTCGGGGCGGAGCATGACACCGGGTATTGGGAAGTGGAACATCGATCACCAGGTCCATCCTGTCACGCGGTCCGTCAAAACCGCGACCCTGTCGATGCCGATCGGTGCGTCCGTCTCACAAACAGGGTATCGCAAGATAGGGTCTCGAATGTTAGGCCGGTGTTGACCTTTCGTGAAATTTTTCCTTTTCAGAAACCAACGCCTTGCCGGACCGATAGGACAACGAGATGTTTTGGCTCATGGGATCGTAACACAGAACTCAATCGATACTTGAATCCCCTTGCGAAACTCCCTATATTCTCAATGCAAACGGCAGGCCAAACCTGCAGAGATCACCAGGTTCTCATTCGTTTGCCCGAGGCGGTGCGTCAACACCGCCTCACTTTACTCTCGCCACCGGGAACGGATATTCTCTCTCTCCGCCTGCCGAATGATTTAGAACAGTCGGACCCCTGACAGCACATACATCACCTCCACCCTCCCCCATAAATAAGACTCCTTCATCCACTTCCCCCGCGCAGTCACGTAGCTGTCGTCGTACCACATGCGCTCGAGCATGAGATGCGCGGATACGGGCAAATCGGGACGCCAGTACACATGCATGGTCAACAGACGGCCGATGGAGGAGGCCCAGCTGCCCGCCTCCCATCCCCAGTCGACATGACGAAGCAACTGCAGGCTCCCCGTGGCGCGTAACGCGTGATGCGGCCGGATTTCCAATCCGAACA
Source organism: Bacteroidota bacterium (assembly GCA_018224415.1). Lineage (GTDB taxonomy): Bacteria > Bacteroidota > Ignavibacteria > SZUA-365 > SZUA-365 > SZUA-365. Next base: position 6,915 of record JAGTUZ010000135.1, read on the forward strand.
GCAGCGACTCGAGGTTTTTCCAGTAGCCGGAGGCAACCATGATGTCGCGGGAGAAGACCAGCGATTCGTTCCACATCGGCCAGCGTCCGAGCAGCGGCTCCCAGTCGATGGGATAGCGGTAGGCCGAAACGGTCATACGTGGTGCGAGCGGTATGGTCTCGGGCAGTGTCCACACGAGTTCGGCACGCATGGCCGTGCCGTCGACGTCGCATCGCGGGTAACCGAGCGCGGCACTATGGTCCAGGATCTGCGCAAATTGCATGGCCGCCTCGCCGGTGGCATGCAGTCCGCGGAGCAGTTTCTGCCGCATGAGCAGTCCCACGGTCATTGTGCGAATGGTGAGAACCAACGGCCTGTGCGTGTGCACGAAGACGTCATGCCCCCCGCTCCCGCGAAGCACGCTGGCTTCGAGCTGCGTGCGGTCGAAAGACCCGGTATAGGAGAGGCCCACGATGTCGCGTTCGTATTCCGCGAGACGACGCTCCTGGTCG
>JAGTUZ010000136.1 GCA_018224415.1 Bacteroidota bacterium
CGGCAGCAAAGAAAGCCGCAGGCAAGACGGCGGACGCAAAGAAACCGGCAGCAAAGAAACCGGCAGCGAAGAAAGCCGCGGGCAAGACAGCGGACGCGAAGAAACCGGCAGCAAAGAAAGCCGCAGGCAAGACGGCGGACGCGAAGAAACCGGCAGCAAAGAAAGCTGCAGGCAAGACGGTGGCAGCAAAGAAACCGGCAGCAAAGAAGGCCGCCGACAAACAGCAGACAACAACGAAAATAGCTGCGGAAAAGAAACCGGCCGCGAAGAAGTCTGTGGGCAAGAGTCCTGTCGTCCCCAAGGCAACCGCAGCGAAAAAGACCTCCGTGCGGAAGAAGGCAGCGGAAGCGGACATCGAGACCGATGTGCAGCTCGATGACGCGACCACGGAAGAAGGGCGCAAGAAACGGAAGTACACGCGTCGCGGAAAGAAGCTGCCCGTTCCTGTCCCGAAGTATCAGGGCAAGCAGGGAATGCTGGTCAAGAAGAAAGGCGATCCCGCTGCACCGCTCACGCCGCGTGTGCAGAAGCAGTACGCCAGCAAGGATCTCGATTATTTCCGTCAGATCATTGTGCAGAAAATCCACGATGCCAACGATGAGCTCATGAGCATCGAGGAACGGCTCAACGATTCCTCGTCCGGAGAATTCAGTGAGGACTCGACCTACTCGCTGCATATGGCAGACCAGGGGACCGACGCCATGGAGCGCGAGAAGGCCTACCTGTTCGCCGCCCGTGAGCGCAAGTTCATCTCGCATCTGACCGACGCATTGCAGCGCATCAAGAGCGGGAACTTCGGGATCTGCATCGTCTGCAGCAACCTGATCGAAAAGGGCAGGCTCGAGGCCGTTCCGCACGCGCGTATGTGTGTCAACTGCAAGCAGGAGACCAAGACGCGCTGATCCGATTCCAGCGGCGTCATACCTACCATGCGCATCCTCTTTGTCACGCTCGCTGTCCTGCTGGCAGATCAGGCGAGCAAACTCATCGTCAAGGGCATCTCCCTGCCCGGGCTCGGTATCGTTGTCGAGGGCATGTCCTACGGACAGTCGATCCCCGTGATCGGGGACTGGTTCAAGATCACGTATATCGAAAATCCCAATATGGCTTTCGGCCTGGACATCGGGGGGAAGCTCTTTCTGGTTGTTTTCTCCTTCCTCGCCAGCATTGGTCTTCTGATCTATCTCTACCGGCAGCGGAAGGCCCCGGTCCTGCTTCGCCTGTCACTGGCCCTCATCCTCGCCGGAGCCCTCGGCAATCTGGTTGATCGAACCTTCTATGGCGTCTGGTACGGCCAGGCGCCGCTGTTCTACGGTAACGTGGTCGATTTCGTGGACCTCGATCTGTTTACCATCAACTTCGGGGGGTCTTCGTTCAAGTTCTGGCCGATCTGGAACGTCGCCGACGCGGCCGTCTCGGTCGGTGTTGTCATGCTCCTCATCATCGGTATCCCACATACGGAGGAAGCTGCGTCAAAGACGCAGGCCGGTTTGCCGGATGCCCGCAGGCCGGACGATCCACCAGACAGCACGGGCACATCAGTGCGGAACAAACAGGCGGGATCAAATGCCGGGCCCGAGCACACCGCCGGCGATCCGCATGTCTGATATTTCCGATCCGGATACCCCTGATACTCCGTATCCCCCCGATACTCCGGATATTTCCGATCCTGATACCCCTGATATCCCCGACATTGACGACGGATCGTCCGATGACGACAGTCCTGAGTTCACGATCTACGAATTGCGCGCCGCGCCGAATGCACGGCGTGTGCGGCTCGACCAGTTCATCACACGAAGTGTGGAAAACGCTTCCCGCTCGAAAGTGCAGCAGCTGATCGATGCGGGTGGAGTGGAGGTGAACGGGAAGGTCGTCACCAAGGCCGGACGCATGGTCGCCGGGGGAGATGCCGTGATCTGCAACGTGCCGAAACCACCACCGCCGGAAGTGCGAGCGGAGCCCATTCCGCTGGATATCGTGTATGAGGACGAAGCCCTGATCGTTGTCAACAAACCGGCCGGGATGGTCACGCATCCCGCTTTCGGAAACTACAGCGGCACGCTGGTCAACGGGCTGCTGTACCATACCGAACAACTTTCGCGGGAACGCGGAGACGATCGGCCGGGCATCATGCACCGTCTGGACAAGGATACCTCGGGGCTTTTGCTCGTCGCGAAAACAGCGCAGGCCCATCAGTTTCTCGCCCGGCAATTTGTCGATCACACCATCGACCGGGAGTACCAGGCAATCGCCTGGGGGTGTTTCAAACAGTCAACGGGCATCATCGACGCACCGCTCGCGCGGCATCCGTCTGATCGCAAGAAAATGGCGGTGGTGGAAGGAGGCAAGCACGCGGTCACCGAATACACCACCATCCAGGATTTCGGGCCGTTGTCATTGCTCCGTCTCAAACTGCGCACAGGCCGCACGCATCAGATCCGTGTGCATCTCTCCCACAGCAATCACCCCATTTTCGGTGATCCGACCTACGGAGGCCGGCGCATCCATTACGGTACCGTCACAGCCCGATACAAGAACTTCATTCATGATCTGTTGATGCTGCTGCCGCGGCAGGCACTGCATGCGCGGACCCTCGGCTTCCTGCACCCGCTCACACGGGAACGCGTCTTCTTCGAAAGCGTGCTTCCCGCCGACATGACGGAGACGTTGGAGCGCATACGAACGGAATTTGCCTCGGGATGAGCGCGACCGCTCGCGCAGGGCGGAGGGAAGGTGACGCTTCGTGGGAAGAGGGAAAGCGGAAAAGGGAAATCAGCGTCCGATAAAGGCGGCATTCAACATCTTGCCTACCAGCTTGGCCGCAAGGAAATCCGGCCAGGTCACTCCCTCGACCGGTGCCAGTTCCACGAGATCGAAGCCGACGATACGCCGGTGTGTTCCGATCATTTTCATGAGTTGGATGGTTTCGTCCCACAGCAGACCTCCCGGCTCGGGCGTGCCGGTCGATGGCATGATGGACGGGTCCAGCCCGTCGATGTCGAAGGTGATGTACACTTCCGGTCCCAGTGCGTCCAGCACGCGTTCCTTCCAGGATTGCCCGTACACACCCTGGCGGATTTCCCAGCCGAAGAAGGTCTGGATGCCTTCGCGTTCGATGCGCTCGTGCTCCTCGCGGCACTGCGCACGAATGCCGGCCTGCACGAGACGCTGCGGTGGCAGGAATTCGAGCACCCGCGCCATGACAGAAGCGTGGCTGAACGGATTGCCCTCGTATTCTTCCCGCAGGTCCGAGTGGGCATCGATCTGCAGCACACTCAGGTTGGGGTACTTCTCGAAATGGGCGCGGATAGGCGCGGAGGAGATCGTGTGCTCGCCGCCGAGTGTCACCACAAACTTGTCACGGGCAAGCAGATCGCGTACCTGCGTCTCGATCCGTGCAAGCGCGTACGCATCGGAGCGACCGCCGAAGTCGATGGGTTCGATTGTGGCGATGCCTTTCTCGAAACAGAGTTCGCGCCGGAATTCCTCGTCCCAGAACTCGACGTAATGCGATGCGTCGAGAATGGCCGACGGACCGCGTCCGGTGCCTCCGCCGTAGGAAACCGTATGTTCGTACGGCGCGGAAACGATCGCGATCGCTGCGTGATTAATGTCGCTGTGGGATTCCTCTATTCCGAGAAAATTATCTTCTAATCCAAGGGTCTTCATGCGGACTCCGGCAGGGAAACGGGTATCAAAGGGTGACAACAAGCGTTCGGGATGCGGTACCGGCGGCGGACTCCAGCACGATGGAATACAAGCCCGCCGCAAGGTTGCGTGCGTCGATGGGAATGTGGTGGCTGCCCGCATCTGCCCTGGCGTCGTACAGCGTGCGCACCGCACGCCCGAGTGCGTCGAAAAGGCGCACGCGCAGCGCTCCGCTGCGCGCAAGACGCAGGGGCAGCAATCCCGTCGCGTCTGACCGCAAGGGATTCGGAAAGGGCGGCGCCATGGCGAAGCTCTGGTCGGCGAGGCCGCCGGCGGAGAGAATGACCGGCGGCTGATAGGAGATGCGAACCGTTGCCGTGCTGTCATCCATTGCGAGCAGTGACACACGAAGATCGGTGAATATGGTGTCGCCGCCGGCGAGGAAGTCGGGTGTGGGATTTTTCATGACGGAAAAATGCGGACGTTCGAGAGTGAACGCCGCGCGGGGATCGCCCCACCAGCCTTCGGCCCAGTAGGTCTTCCCGTCGAGCGGTATGCGCTGGAAGCGGCTCTTGCCTGTCAGGGGAGCCGGACGAATCGGCTGCACCGTATTCGTCGTGCTGTCGAGCGCCCAGTCGAACTTTCCTTCCGAACTGATGACCTCGACGTATTTCTGGTTCCGGCTCCAGCTGTCGTAGAGGCGGTACGCATAGAGACCGCGTGTGGGTGCCTCGTCCCATTCGGATGCTCCTGTCCGGTATTCCAGTGCATAGTAGCCGCGTGGCTGGCGGGGCAGGGGAATCAGCAGCGCGTCGCCGCTGGGCACATAGTCGCGCAGGAGAACAGTTGTGTCGACGCCGGCAACGGTCTCGCGGTATTGGGTATACCCGGCGAGATGGCGCTCGAAACTGCTCATCGCGTAGCCGTTCCCGGCATTTGCCATGATACCGAGCGCGCCGTAGAGTTCTGCCGGATGTCCCTCGCCGAGAATCTTGTGTCCGAATTCATGCACGGTCACGCGGAAAGCGAAATCCATGTCGGTCACGATCCGGTATCCTGGCGCACGACAGACGGTGATACCGGACGACGCGGCGTCGTTGAAATGTCCGGTTCCGCCGTACACCCAGCGTGCGAGCGAGCCGTCCAGAAAATGATATCCCGCAAAGCCGAGATCGGAGACGCCGGAGAAGGGGAGGAACGATGTGTTCGCGACGCTTCGGAACACGAAAATCAGAAGGTCCACCCGGCCATCGGACCCGGCTGTCACCTGGTATGCTTTTCTCTCGGCATTCCAGAGGTCGTAGGCGGAAAAGTCCAGAATTTGGTCCAGGGAATCGAGAATATCACGAACGGCATGACCGAAATTCTGTTGCCACTCGACGTATTCGTCCTCCCTGTGCTTCGTTGTCATCAGATCGGGATGGACGTCAAGCTGCAGATGCAATTCTCCGCCGGACATGTCGGCGAAATATCGCTGCAGGCGTTCTTCGTACTCGCTGCTCCAGAGCGGCAGGCCGTCTCGCGGCCAGTCAGGATCTTCCACGGCGTCATTGCGTGTCTGCACGAACACGACGAGACCGCGCACGGTCCCTTTCGTCGGCAGATGCGCACCTCCGTGGGCCTGGATCATCCCGGAGGTAATGGCCCCACGCTCCAGCGCGTCACCGGACACGGCGACAGCATTGGTGGGAGAGACCATGCCGCACGAAGAATGGCCATGCGACGCGGGGTCGGGTCCATCTCCGGGAAGATGCTGCGCCTGTGCCGGTGTCAGTGGACACAGGCCAAGGAACGCGATAATGATCACCCTTGGGATGAGGCGCAATAAAAGGATGGAAATGGAAGGACGGGAGGGTTGGTCAGGATTCATTCGTTTGTGGACGCTCACCGGTCATCACGATAGAGTGGGTCTTCGGATACACAAAGGTACACAATCGATCGACTACTCTCCAAAGGCGCCATGGCAGGAAGCGCAGGAGATAGGAAAGGCGAAGGAGCACCATGGCTTTGTTCTGGAACGTCTCGAAGCGTATCCTCGTGAACGTCGCATCGGCAAAAAACGCAGTCAGGGTTGACTCGTCGAAGGAGTGCAAGTGCGCGTTCACCGGCGTCGGCTCATTGCAGTGAATGCACAGGGAGCAGCGCAATTTCTCACGATATGGAGTCGTGACTACGAGGCGCCCGGACGGCGCGAGCGTACGCGCGATGGCGTGGACAACCATCCCCGGCTCGTTGAGATGCTCGAGCACTTCCGACGCGACGACGGTGCCGAAGCTGCCGTCACGAAAGGGGAGACGTTCGGCATCGGCAGCGACGAGCAATGCCCTGGGATGGCGCTGTTTGATCTTCCGCAGGTTGTTGATTCCCAGATCACAGCTGACTACGGTCGAAGCCGTTTTACGCCTTTTGTCATATACGGCATGCAGCCATCCGTCGCCGCTGCCAAGGTCGAGAATGCGGCCTGGCGTTGAGGGAGACAACTCCGCCAGTACCGCCTGCTGGATCCGGCGCGTGGCATCGAGATCCGCGCCGTGACGCGGAGCGAAGTAATCGAAGTATTCGGCGTCGCGCCGGTAATGCGCAGTGTGATCGGCGAGATTCATTAGAGGAAATGTACGTTTGATTGACGGCATAACACAAATTGGACGATGTCGGCAAGTGATTTATCTTTCTGTTTGTCCGTCGGGTCCCGGAATCCATCAAAAACACTCATGACACTTCTGCACGCACAACTCGAGCAGCCGGCACGCCTCCGGCTGACATTCACCGACAGCGCCGAGCGTTTCTCGCTTGGTGACGTGATCGTTACTCCTGCGGTCGAGGTGTATGAAATACGGGCGGAAGGGAATGATCTGGTCGTTGATACGGTGGAGCTCCCTCTTTGCCGCGAATACACGGTGTTGGTTCGCGGTGCAGGTCTGGTCACCGTAGACAATAACCCGTGCCTGCGTTCACTCGCGCCCGACAAGCCGCTCGGTTGCACCATCGTGGACGGTTACTATGTCTTCCGTCTGTTCGCGCCTCGCGCCTCGCGCGTCCGCCTACTGCTGTTCGAACGGCCGGAGCAGACGCTCGGTTCGGAGTACTACCTCGAGCGGGGAGAAGAAGGCCTCTGGGTACTCTCCCTGCCTGCGCCCTCGCGCGAGATGTATTACGAATACCGTGTCGATGGTCCCGCAGGCCCGTCGGAAATGTTCAACGGACAGATCGGGATCGGCGACCCCTATGCACATGCGGTGGTGACTGCCAATACATGGAGGCATCCGGCTCGCTGTCTCCTGCCCGACCGCATCCCGGACTACGACTGGGAAGGCGACACCTACGTGACCATTGATAACGCGGATCTCGTGCTGTATGAAATGCATGTGCGCGACATGACGGTGCATCCGTCCAGCGGGGTCGATCCACGCACAGCCGGGAGCTATCGTGGACTCGTGCAGCGTGGAACGCGCGGCGGCCTCGACTACATCCGTTCCCTTGGTGTCAACGCCGTCGAACTGCTCCCCGTACAGCAGTTCGCTGCCATTGAGCCCCCATACCAGCGCCACGTCTCTGGAGGTCTCTACAATCACTGGAATCCCTACGAGCGGAATCACTGGGGATACATGACCTCCTATTTTTTCTCGCCTGAACCGCGCTACTCCTGCGAGGCGATCAGGGACGAGGGGAAATGGAACACCGCTGCGCCCGCGCATCTCAACGAATTCCGCGACATGGTGAAGGCCTTCCACCGGGAGGGCATCGCTGTGATCATCGATGTGGTGTTCAACCACACGTCGCAGTACGATTACCAGCCACTCAAGTACATCGACCGAAAATACTATTATCGCCGCGGCATAAACGGGGAATACCTGGATCGCAGCGGCTGCGGCAATGATCTGGCGACGGAAATGCCCATGGTGCGTCGCTTGATCGTGGACAGCGTTGTGCACTGGCTCAAGGAGTTTCACGTCGACGGTTTTCGTTTCGACCTCGCGGCGATGATCGACGACGAGACTCTCAAGGCCGTGCGCGAGGCCGCGCAGGCCATCCACCCAGGGGTTATCCTGATCGCCGAGCCATGGGGCGGGGGCGGCTACGATCTTGCACGCTTTTCCGCACTGGAGATGCCTGCCTGGAACGACCTGTTCCGCAACGGTGTCAAGGGACACGATCCCATGAATGGGCGTGGCTACATCTTCGGGACGTGGGGGAAAAGCAGGGCGGAGGATTTCGGAATGTGGTTGCTCGGCTCCGTCGAGGGCCGTGGTGGTCCGTTCCGTACGCATGCGCATGCACTCAACTACCTCGAATCGCACGACGGGTACACGCTGGGAGATTTCATCCGCATCGCCACGGGCGGGGCACGCCCGGGACAGGTCGTCGGCGATCTCGCGTCTCACGTACGACTGCGTCCCGACCAGTTGCGCATCGCCCGGCTTGGTGCCGTATTGCTGCTGGTATCACGCGGCGCGGTGATGCTGCACGCGGGACAGGAATTCGCGCGCAGCAAAGTCGTGGCTCCACGCGACATCCCGGACGTTCGTGCACTGGTCCTCGACCACAACAGTTATGAAAAGGATGACGAGACGAACTGGATCAACTACACGCATGCCGACGTCAATCGCGATCTCCTGGAATACTACCAGGGGTTGATCGCCCTGCGCAGGCGTTTCCGCTGCCTGCGGCATGCGGAAGAAACACGGTATCGCTTCATCTCTGCCGATGTGCCGATGGCCGGTGGATTTGTCTTGAAGGGGATGGATGGAGAAAAGGATCTGATCGTCCTGATCAACGGGAACGACTCCCGGAAGGCGCGCTTCCACATCCTCGAAGCATCGAAGAGTCTGGGTGTCCTTGTCGACGCGTTTGTGGCGGGCGATACCGTGCTGCGACGCATTTCCGGCCCGGACCTCACCGTGGAAGCGGGATGCTGTCTCGTGGCGCAGGTGGAAGACGGGGGTTAGTCCGCCTGTCGCTTCAGCACGACCACGCCGAGCGGGGGCACGGTGAGCTCGATCGAATGCTCCCTTCCGTGCGAAGGCTGCTCCGACGTCTCGACCTCGCCGCCGTTGCCGACGCCACTCCCTCCGTAAAACGTCGCGTCACTGTTGAGAAGCTCGATATAGCGTCCCGGCTGCCGTACCCCTATGCGATAGCGCTGATGCACCGACGGAGTGAAGTTGCAGAGGAAGACGAGGCGGTTGTCACGGTCGAGCGCGATGCGTTCGAATGCCAGGATGCTGCGGTCGGCGTCTTCGTGCTCGATCCACTGGAATCCCTCCCAGGAGAAATCGTCTTCGAACAGCGCGGGTTCGCCCTTGTACAGGCGGTTCAGGTCCCGCACCCAGGCGAGCAACTGGCGGTGCGCGTCAAATTCCAGCAGCTTCCAGTCGAGCTGTCCGTCGTGGTTCCATTCGTCCCACTGCCCGAACTCCTGTCCCATGAACAGGAGCTTCTTGCCCGGATGCCCGAACTTGTAGCCGAAGAACAGGCGCATGTTGGCGAATTTCTGCCAGTAGTCGCCAGGCATCTTGCTGATCATGGCCTTCTTGCCGTGCACGACTTCGTCGTGCGAGATGGGAAGCAGAAAGCGCTCGCTGAACGCGTAGAGCAGGCTGAAGGTGAGGTTGTTGTGATGATACTTCCGGAATATCGGATCTTTTTCAAAGTATTCCAGGGTGTCATTCATCCATCCCATGTTCCACTTCAGATCGAAACCGAGTCCGTCACTGTCGACGTCCTGGGTGACACCCGAGAAGGCGGTGGACTCCTCCGCCATGACCATCACGCCGGGATGGTAGCTATGCACGGCCCAATTGAGCTGCCGGATGAAATCAATGGCCTCGAGATTTTCCCGTCCGCCGAATTCGTTTGGTACCCATTCGCCTTCGTTGCGGGAATAATCGAGATAGAGCATCGATGCCACCGCATCGATGCGAAGTCCGTCGATATGGAAATGCTCGAGCCAGAACAGCGCGTTGGCGATGAGGAAGTTGCGCACTTCGTTTCGGCCGAAGTTGAAGATCAGCGTGCCCCAGTCCATGTGTTCGCCCTTGCGCGGGTCGGCATGCTCATAGAGGTGGCTTCCGTCGAACCAGCCCAGGGCATGGGAGTCCTTCGGAAAATGCGCCGGCACCCAGTCGAGGATCACACCGATGCCCGCTTCGTGGCAGCGATTGACGAGGTACATCAGATCCTCGGGCGAACCGTATCTGCTGGTCGGAGCGTAGTAACCTGCCACCTGATAGCCCCAGGAGCCATCGAATGGATGTTCCATCAGTGGAAGGAATTCAACATGCGTATAGCCGTTTTCCTGCAGATACGGAACCAGCTCGTGTGCAAGATCACGATAGCTCAGCGGGTGCGGCTCGCCGTCGGCATCGACGGCTTTCTTCCATGAACCGGCATGTGCCTCGTAGATGGAGACCGGCGCATGCATGGGATCGTTGTCCCTCCGTTGCTCCATCCATTCCTTGTCGGTCCAGGTGAAAGGTTCCGGCGTACGGATGACAGACGCCGTATACGGTCGCTTCTCCATCGCGCGGCCGAACGGGTCGGCCTTCGCGAGTACATGTCCGTCGCGCGTCTTGATTTCGAACTTGTACAGCTCGTCCGCACCGATGCCCGGGATAAAAATTTCCCAGACGCCGGAAGAGCCAAGCACGCGCATGGCATGACGCCGGCGGTCCCAATCGTTGAAGGAACCGATCACGCTGACGCTGCGTGCATTGGGGGCCCAGACGGCGAATTCGATGCCGCCGACCCCGTTCACTTCGCGATAATGCGCACCGAGTTTGTCGTAGATGCGGTAATGATTTCCCTCGCCGAACAGGTGCAGATCGAAATCCGTCAGCTGCGGGAGAAAGGCGTAGGAATCGTAGAAGGCATGCACCTCGCCTTCGAAGGTCTCGCGGCGCAGCTTGTACGGGAAGGGCGCGGTCTCGTTTTCGAAAACGTATTCGAAAAATCCTTCCTCATGGACGCGCAACATGGGGAAGTCCTCGATGACACCGTCTTCGGTTTCCCGAAGGACATACGCGTGTTCCGCGCGCGGCATGAATGCGCGTACCGCCATGCAGTCGCGGTTCTTGTAACGGACCGGGTGGATTCCCAGCACAGAGTAAGGGTCGAAATGCTCTGTGTAGATGATCCGGTAAATGTCTTCTATAGCGGCGGTGGAGCGCATCATCTTGGAATCACGGGGATAGTGAAGAAAAACGAAAGTACGAATTTCAGACTGTACGGGAAAGGCAACGAGACGACGGACAGAACAAAGGGTCCCGCGGGACCCTTTGTTCATCGGCAGGGGGGACTCAAAGATTGAACATGTACGAGAGATGGAACAGCACGCTGGGGAGATAGAACTGGTCGTTGTAGTTCGGGAGATAATTCCGCGACAGACTTGCCTCGTCCAGGTCTTTCGTGTCCTTGAGAATCTTGTTGAACGTCCAGCCCAGGCTGATCCCGAAATTCAGGTCGCCGACGGGAGTCTTGACGATGGCAAACTCCCCTCCGGCACGCAGTTCCAGCAGAGTGTTGATTTCATCGTTTTCGCGTGTGATATCGGGTTTGAGAATACGGCCGACGCTGAGTTCCGGATTGTTGCTCCAGTCACGTGCCGGGTCGATGCCGCGCTCTGGAATCGTGCCGTTGTCGAGTTCGTTTTTCATTTCGTTCGACATGGGCAGGCCGATGTTCATGCCAATGAAAAACTGGCCGAATTGCAGCATGGCGGTGACAACCGTGTACTGGAAGGTGCCGGTTGTGGTGAGCGTGCCGCCGTCCGGTACGGTGGCGCGGTGGTTTTCGAGCGCGTCACTGACGGACACGTACTTGTTTTCATCCTTGAAGGCCAGCGTGTGATAGGCGAGTCCACCGATGAAACGCGTCTTGCGTCCGAGGGGGATGCTGGCACGCACGCCGAAATGCGAACCCAGCGCGAGCGAACGGGAGACCTGGCTGACCTGATAGTCCGTGGTGTTCATCGCCAGCGTGACGCCGGCCAATGCGCCGATCTTGATATGCAGGTCGTCGTCCTCGGTGGGATTTGCACTCACAACCGTGGTTTGCTGCGCCTGTGCCGTGATCGTGAACAGGCAAAACAGAAACAGCAATGGAATGGCTGTTTTCCTCATAATAATCTCCTCATTGGCGTAAGTATTGTGGTGATTCACATTCCGCCAAATTACGTCATGCGCCGGTGAGATGAAAGGGGCACGCGATGATTGCCGCCTACAGCAGGTCGCTGGCAAGCTCGGCGAGGTCGGAGCGCTCGCCTTTTTCCAGCGTGACATGCGCATAGAGCTTCTGCCCGCGCATTCTGTCGATCAGATAACTCAATCCGTTGGAGCGGCTGTCGAGATAGGGATGATCGATCTGGTGAATGTCGCCGGTGAACACAAACTTCGTGCCTTCGCCCGCGCGGGTAATGATGGTTTTCACTTCATGCGGCGTCAGGTTCTGCGCCTCGTCGACGATGAAATATATGTTGACCAGACTGCGGCCGCGAATGTAGGAAAGCGGAGAGATGACCAGTTTCTCTTCCTTGAGCATCTCCTGGATGCGGCGGTGCTTGACGTCGGATTCGGCGAACTGGTTCTGTATCACACCGAGATTGTCGAATAGCGGCTGCATGTAGGGATCCAGCTTCGACTGGATGTCGCCCGGAAGGTACCCGAGATCCTTGTTCGAGAGTGGCACCACGGGACGCGCCAGGTAGACCTGGCGGTACAGCTTGCGCTTTTCCAGTGCGGCGGCCAGTGCGAGCAGCGTTTTTCCCGTCCCGGCCTTGCCGGACACCGAAACCAGCGGGATGTCGGGATTGGTCAGCGCGTCGAGTGCAAACGTCTGCTCCGAGTTGCGCGGGGTAATGCCGTAGGAAGGCATTTTGTCGACGCGCTTCATCAGGCCCGACATCGCGTCATAGGTTCCGAGCGCTGATTTTTTTCCGCAGCGAAGAATGAAAAACTCGTTGGGCTGGTAGCTGTCGGATAACGGGAAGCGTTCCGCGGCAATCTCGTACGGCGGCTGGTACAGCGCGTCGATAAGGGAATCTTCCACGTCTTCGATCACGCGCCGTCCTTCGTACAACGTGTCGAGATCCTTGACCATGTCGTTGACGAAGTCCTGGGCCATCAGACCGACGCCCTTGGCCTTCATGCGCAGGTTCACATCCTTGCTCACAAGAATGACCGGCCGCTTCGGGTGTTTCCGGTTCAGACCGAACGCGCAGTGCAGGATGCGGTGGTCTGGAGTGGTCGAGGGAAAGCTGAGTGCGAATTCGCGGTCGATCTCCTCGTCGAGACGGATGCTGATGTTTCCCAGGCCCCTGCCGATTTTCACCCCGCCATTGAAGAGCTTGTCCCCGCTGAGTGTGTCGAGGGTGCGGACGAATTCCCGCGCATGAAAATTCAGCGATTCGTTGCCTTTCTTGAACTGGTCGAGTTCCTCGAGCACCGCGATGGGAATCACGACGTCGTGTTCCTCGAACTTGTTCAGGCAGGAACTGTCGTGAAGAATGACGTTGGTGTCGATGACAAAGATTTTCTTGACTTTTGCTGCCATAAGCGCTGCCCCTTCCGTTGTTGCTTCGTTGCCGATAAAGTTACGGAGAATCTCTTCAATCACAAGCCCGCGTGTGTTCGGTGATCGTGAGATGCGGCACGTGGAGAAGGAATGTTGAACCGGGATCTGCTTCGTCCTATATTATCACCAATGTTTTCAAGAGGAGAATCAATGTCTTCACGGAGTTCCTGGGATCAGTATTTCATGCGCATCGCGTTGCTGGTGGCAGAGCGCGCAACCTGCAATCGGGCGAAGATCGGTGCGGTCATCGTCAAGGACAAGAACATTGTTGCCACCGGCTACAACGGTTCGCCTGCCGGACATCCCCATTGCTCGGATGTCGGCTGCCTGGTCTACGTTTCCCGCAATCCCGACGGGCAGGAAGAGGAGAATTGCTTCCGCACCATTCACGCCGAGATCAACGCGATCGCGCAGGCCGCGAAACATGGCGTGGAAATCGCCGATGCAGACATCTACATCAACGCCAGTCCTTGTTACCATTGCCTGAAGACGCTGATGAACACCGGCATCCGACGCATCTATTACCTCAAGCCGTACAAGATCGACCGCATCCTGCCCCTGCTCGAATACTCGGATGTGGAGTTGCTGCAGGTCACCCTCGACGATCAACCTGCGGCGACGCCGGGGAAGTGAGAAGAAAATGCAAAGGCGCCCACGTGGGCGCCTTTGCTGTTAAGCGGTGAATGGGGGGGGGCGGTCAGCGGGAGACCACGCGGAATTCCACTCGGCGGTTCATCGCACGACCCTCTTCGGTGTCGTTGGTGGTGATCGGCTGCTCCATGCCGAATCCCTGCGCAGCGAGGCGCTGCGGTGCGACGCCCTTGCTGACGAGATAATCCAGCACCGACTGGGCGCGCTCGCGCGAGAGCTTCTTGTTGTAATCCTTTGCGCCGACGTTGTCGGTGTGTCCCGCGAGTTCGACCTTGACGGAGGGATTGGCCTTCAGCCATTCGACGGCGCGGTCGAGATCCACGGCGGAGGTCGGTTGCAGCGTTGCCTTGTCGAAGTCGAAATACACAAGCAGGCGCACCAGATCGCGCGTCATCTTCACATCCTTGCGCACGGAGTTGTTTTTCGAATCCGCCGGCACGTCGAAACGGTCGGAGTAAAACAGATATTCCGGTGCCTCGGCGGTGATGACATAGGTGCGTCCGGGTTGCAGCACGACGACGTAACTGCCGTCATTCGCGTCGCTGCGGAAGCTGCTGAGGATTTCATTGCTCTGGATGTCACGCACCGTCAGTGTCGCTTCGATCGGTGTGCCGTTCTGTGAGTCCGTGACGGATCCGATCACCGTCGTCACAGCGCCTGGGGGCAGGGGATTGGGGATTGCGAGAAATACATCCAGATCTCCTCCGCTGCTGCCGCGGTTCGAAGAGAAGTACATGTCTTCGCTGTTCAACTTCAGACTGCAGAAGTAATCGTCGTATTCACTGTTGACCGGCGTGCCGAGATGTTGGGGCGACGACCAGCCGCTTCCCGCGCGCTTGCTGCGGTATACGTCCTGTCCGCCAATGCCCGGATGCATGTCGCTGGAGAAATACAGCGTCGCGTTGTCCGCCGCGATATGTGGGGCGAACTCGTCCCCGGTAGTGTTGACCGTGCGGCCGAGATTCACGGCCGGACTCCAATCACCGCCGAAGGAGCGCTTTGTCATCCAGAGGTCCGTTCCGCCCAAGCCGCCGGGGCGTTCGCTGACAAAAAACAGCATTAGTCCGTCCGGAGAAATCGTGGGCTGGGAATCCCACGCTGGGGAGTTCACATTCGGTCCGAGATTTTTCACGTTGCGCCAGCTGCCGTCGACATATTCGGCGATGTAAAGGTCGCAGTCGCCAAAGCTGTCGTCGCGGTCGCAGCCGGTGAAAACCATCCAGTGGCCATCCGGCGTGACGGTTGTTCCGCCCTCATCACCGGAAGTATTGAGTTCAGGACCGGCTTCCTGTACCTGTTCCCAGTTCCCACCACCCTGCATGGCGGTGTAGATGTTCTGGTCGCCCTCACGGTCGGAGGTGAAGTACATGATGCGTCCGTTGCCGAGCAGCATCGGGGCGAAATCGTTGTCTGAAGAATTCAGCGGGCTCACCGAACGGATGGAGATGTCGTAGCTGTCGGGAATGATGACGGGTCGGAGCGGCTTTTCGTCCTGCGCCCGCAGTGCGGGAGCGAGGAACATGGCCAGGCAGAGCAGAAGGGTGATGCGTGTGTAGTGTTTCATGGTGCGACCTCCTTTACGATCCGATGCGCCAGCGAAGGCCGAGGGTGAAGTAGGATGTGAGAACATTGAAATCCCGATTCGTGACACCGATAGACTCATTGGAGCTGTTATTCCAGTCGAGGAGGGCCGCGTCGTCGGTGATTACTCCCGGTGCCGCGTTCAGGTTGTGCACCCTATCAACGAACGTTCCGAGCGGCACGGCGATGGACGCCTCCGGTACGAGAGAAAGCGTCGGTGTCAGGTCGATCCGGTAACCGAGCCCCAGCTTCAGATCGATATAAGATTCCTTGAACCCACCGACTTCGGATTCCGCCGAGGCGCTGCGGTGCATGTTTACGATGTCCACCTGGCCGTTGACCCATTCCGTGTAGAAAATGTCATCAGGTTCGATGATGCGTTGCTCAAGCTTCGCGGTATTGGACAGAAGCATTCCAAAACTCGGTCCGATCATTGCGTACAGTGGTACTTCGAAGGGCTCGATCCGCAACAGGATGTCAAAGCCGAGATAATCGAACGACCAGTCCGTCTTGTGGTCAAAAACCGTAGTTAGATCGGTCTCGGTGTCCGGATGGATCTCACCGAGGTCTGTCAGACCGCTGAAACTCCCGGCACGATTGTGATAATTCGCCTTCAGCACGATGCCGAAGACGTCGTTCAGTGGAAAGTCCGCAGTGACTCCGAGGTACAATCCGATTCCCGATCCGTCGTCAGCCACGGCGAACAAGGGGTAAGGATGCGGTAGGATGAGCGATGTCATCGGATTGCCCACGTGATAGGGATTGGGCATGTAGAATGATACCGGACCGTTCTGGAACAGCGACCAGGTCAGTCCCGCATCCAGTCCGAGATACCAGTGATAGTCTCCACCGCCCCTCTCCGGGCGCAGGACGTCGCCGCCGTCGGCGGAGAGCCACGAGGGTGACGGACGGTCGGGTCCGCCGGCGCTCGCGGGCAGTGGCAGCACCAGGAGCGACATGCCCAGGATAGCCCCGAGGCAAACAAATCGTATGTTCGAAAGATTCATGGCGTGATTTCCTCTGTTGGGAAAATGTAGTGGCGCATGGAGTTTCCCCCGTGGTCCGCAATCGGTGCGACGGCAGGGAAGTGATGGCTGTGGAGAAAAAAAAGTATAGGGGAAATCGGCTTGAAAAGCAATAGCGGTAAGGCCATCAGTACGCATAATGGACAGGAAAAGACAAGAATATACGACATGTCAGATCGTCTGCGGACGTCAGGTTGTCTGCGGACGTCAGGTTGTCTGCGGACGTCACGACGTGGGGTCGGACGGGGATTCGCCGGTATGGAGGAAGTCGGATGAGAATGGCTCGGGAAGAAGGTTGGTCAGTGAGAGTGCGCGATGTTCGTCACCGGGACCCGCGAGAATGACCGGGAGGTCGGGGGCGAATTCGCTCAGCACCTGCCGGCAGGCTCCACAGGGAGGCACCTGGGCACCGTCGGCGGCGATGGCGATGCCAAGGAAGTGATGGTCGCCGTTGGCCACGGCGCTGAACAGCGCCGTGCGTTCCGCGCAGCAGGTCAGTCCGTAGGAACTGTTCTCCACGTTGCAGCCGGTGTAGACTGCGCCGTCCTCGGCCAGCAGCGCTGCGCCGACGCGGAAGCCGCTGTACGGGGCGTAGGCGTATTCGCGGGCCTGTCGCGCTGCTTCGACGAGTTGGCGGGCGATGTCGTCGGGAAGGGACATGGGAACCTCTTGCTGATCGGTAAAAA
>JAGTUZ010000137.1 GCA_018224415.1 Bacteroidota bacterium
CAGATAGCCGGCCGCCCCGGCGCGCAGCACGCGCACGGCGTACTGGTCCTCGGGGTGCATGCTGAGGATGAGTACGGGCATGTCGGGATGCTCGCGGCGGATCTCGCCGAGAATGTCGAGCCCGCTGCGACCGGGCATGGAGATGTCGAGAATGACCACATCGTAGCGGCCGCGGTAGATTTTGTCCAGCGCCTCGGTGCCGCTGCCGGCCTCGTCCATGACGCGGAGGTCCTTGTGCTTGGAGAGAATCTGCTTGAGTCCCTCGCGGAACAGCACATGGTCGTCTGCGAGAAGGATGCGTATCATGCCTGCACTCCGGATTCTTCGAGGGGAATGGTGACGGTGACAGTGGTGCCGCGGCCGGCCTCGCCGTGAAACGAGACCTCGCCACCCCAGTAAAATGCGCGCTCGCGAATGCCCATCAGTCCGAAGGAACGCGGGGCCTCGAGCGCGGCGGCGGAGAGTCCCACGCCGTCGTCGGACACGACAAGTTTGATGGCCGCGCCGTCGGCCGTGAGCGCGACGGAGACGGACCGCGCATGCGCATGCCGCGCGACGTTGGTGAGCGTTTCCTGGAAAATGCGGAATACCGCGGTGGATCGGTCGGGATCGAGTGTGATGTCGGGCGGCTCGAAACACACGGCGCAGCGGATGCCGGTGCGGCGCTGGAATTCCTCTGCCTGCCACTCGATGGCGGCGACAAGGCCGAGGTCGTCGAGCAGGCCCGGACGCAGGGAGGAAATCAGCCGCTTGACGGACTGGATGGTCACGTCGATGTCTTCGATCATGTCGCTGAACTTGCGCCGCAGCTCCTCGCTGCCCGGCGGCAGGTCCTCGGTCAGCAGTCCGAGGTGCAGCTTCAGCGTGGTGAGGTTCTGCCCGAGTTCGTCGTGGATTTCCCGCGCCACGCCCTTGCGTTCCTCCTCGCGCACGCTCTGCAGGTGCCGCGAGAGGTTGCGGAACAGTTCCTGCGAATGCGTCAGTTCGGCCTCGGTGCGGCGCCGCACCTCGACCTCCTCCTCGAGCTGCCGCGTGTACGTTCGGATCTTTTCGGCCATGGTGTTGAATGTGCGCGCGAGCAGGCCGATCTCGTCTTGCGCGTACACGGGCACGCGGTTATCGAACTCCCCGCGGCCGAAGCGTTCGGTGGTGGTCGTGAGCGCGCGGATGGGACGCGAAATGCTCTGTGACATCACGAAGCCGAGACCCACTGCGAAAAGCAGGATGATCAGTCCGCTGAGGATCAGCCGCTCCCGAAGCGTGTACACCGACCGGAAGGCCTCGATCTCGTCGATTTCCGACAGCATCACCCAGCGCAGGTCGGGAATGTCGAGCGGAGTGAAGGAACTCATCACGCGCACACCGCGGTAGTCGAGCACGTTGCGCGTGTCGGTGACGCCTCGCAGTGCCGCCTCGGTGGCCTCGGTGCGCACCTCCTGCAGCAGCACGGAGGTCTGATGCGCGCGGATGCGACGCAGGATCTCCGCGTCGGCGCCCGCCGCCTCGAGGGTGCGGAAATACGCCTCGGGCTGTTCGATGAAGAAGCGCGAGTCGTTGCGCATGCGGAAGTCCGTTCCCACGATGTATGCCTCGCCGCTTTCGCCTAGGCCGCCGTCCTGCCAGTTGCTGTTTTCCGTCATCAGCGCGTTGATGTCGTCGATGGAGATCTGGAAGACCAGCACGGCGATGAGCTGACGGTTGTCAAACACCGGCGACGAAACAAACGACGCCGGCGCCATGCCCGAGGGTTCGTAGGGCTCGAAATCAAGAAAGCGGGCGAATTCCCGTCCCCGGGCTGCGGCCGCGGCGCGGAAGGCCGTGGCGATGTTGGAATCGCGGTAGGGTCCGTCGCGCAGGTTCGTTCCGAAATCCGGCTCGCGCTTGACGCTGTAGACGATGTCGCCGTCGGGACGCACGATGAAGATGTCGTAATACCGCTGCCGTTCGAGATGCCGCCGGATCTCGACGTCGTAACGCGCCATTGCCTCGCGATACGGTGCGGGCAGCGATTCTTCCATCCCGGCGGGGCCGGCGCCGCTGTCAGCGGGAAGGTTGCCGGGACGGGGGAATGTGGCCGTGAGGTCGCGCGCGGCGCGGATGATGGACTGGTCGTTGGAATAGGCGATGGCGTCGCTGCGAATGCGCTCGAAATAGAATTCGATCTGCCGGCGGCGCGATTCCCGCACTGCCGTCAGCCGCTGGAAGGTGACCTCCTCCAGTGCCGTGCGCGCGTTTTCATACGCCTGCCAGCCGGTGATGAACACCGAAAGGAAGCCGATCGCCACGAAGGAGAGCTGCAGCCGGGTCTTGAGCTTGAGGGAGGGACGTTTCACGCGGGTGGAGTCCGGGGATGGTCGCGTTTTGTAGTGCCGTCGCAACGGTATGCTGTCGCAACATACGTCCGTCAGCCATGGATGTCAAAGGATGGCCCTCCACGGTGTACGCACCGGGGTTCGGACGATGGACCCCGAATCCTTTTCCTCTCCCGCTTCATCCTATGGGTGATTGGAATGTTTCACTTCCCCAGAAAGGACCTTCGTACCCATGGAAATGAAAATTGTTTTTCCCGGCAACAAGAAAGTGGACGCGATCTACAACGACTTCCGCATCAGCACGGACCAGCCGGCTTTCGGCGGCGGCGACGGCACGGCTCCCGCGCCCTTCGACCTCTTCCTCGCATCGCTGGGCACCTGCGCCGGCATCTACGTGCTTGGCTTCTGCCAGCAGCGCAGTCTTCCCACCGAGGGCATCGAGCTGACGCAGCGCATGGACTTCGATCCCGTGCGCCGCATGATCAGCAAGGTCACGCTCGAGATCAACGTTCCCCCGACCTTCCCCGAAAAGTACCACGACGCGCTGATCAAGTCGGCATCGCTCTGCGCGGTGAAAAAGCACATGGAAGAACCCCCGGAATTCGACATCCACACCACCGTCCGCGATACGGCCGCTGCCTGATCGCCGAAGGCATCGAACATCAAGGGCGTCCCATGAGGGACGCCTTTTCCTTGTCGCGTTTCCTCCTGCTGCTCCCTGCTCCTTGATTCTGCCTGCATCCCCGCCTATATTCCAGCGTAATCCTGGTCATCATTCTATGGAGCCGTCATGGGCATTATCAGCTGGATCATCCTCGGAGGAATCGCGGGCTGGATCGCGAAAACCGTCACCGGTGTCGGTAAGGAAATGGGCTGTCTTTTCAACATCCTGATTGGCATCCTCGGCAGCGTCGTCGGTGGCCTGCTGTTCAATTACCTCGGGCATGATTCCGTGACGGGATTCAATCCATGGAGCCTGTTTGTCGCCACCATCGGCGCCATCGCTTTTCTGTGGATCGCCAGCCTGCTCGGCGTCGGCAGGAAATAATGCCGGTCTCCGCCCGGGCGGGCAGTCGCCGGCGAAGGATTCGTGATAAATTTCTCCGTATATTCGGGAGGACCGGGGAGTCCCCCCTCCACCAGTTGTGCGCTTATGCTTATTGAGGAGTCGTCTATGGAGTATCTCAAGATTATCAGGACCGAAGTGTCCCGAAAGAGCGGTATCGATTATTCCAACCTCGGATTCGGGAAATTCTTTTCCGACCACCAGTTTGTCGTCGACTACGACAACGGTGCCTGGGGCGACCCGCGCATCGAACCCTACGGTCCCATGGCCATCGAGCCGGCCAACTGCACGCTACATTACGGGCAGACAATATTCGAAGGCATGAAGGCCTATCGTTCGGCGAAAGGCGGCGTGAACCTGTTCCGTCCGTCCATGAACGCGAAGCGGATGAACAATTCCGCCCGGGCGGTGTGCATTCCCGAAATCGACGAGGAACTCTTCGTCGACGGCATCCGCGAGCTGATCCGCGTCGATCACTCCTTTATCCCGAATGAGCGCGGACATTCGCTGTACCTGCGCCCCTTCGCCTTCGGCACCGGCAACTTCCTCGGCGTGACGGCCTCGTCGCAGTACCGTTTCATGGTCATCACTTCGCCCGTGGCGTCGTACTACGCCGAGGGACTCAATCCCGTGCGCATCAAGGTCGACGAGGAGCACATCCGCGCCGTCCGCGGCGGCCTCGGCCAGGCCAAGACGGCAGCCAATTATGCCGCGAGTCTGTACGCCGGCATGCAGGCCAAGAAAGAAGGATTCGCGCAGGTGCTCTTCCTCGAGGCGGTCACGCGCAACTTCGTCGACGAGATCGGCGCGATGAACATCATGTTTGTCATCGATGGCGAACTGATCACACCGCCGCTCACGCAGGGCTCCATCCTCCCCGGCGTCACCCGCGACTCCGTGCTGCAGCTCGGTCGCCACTGGGGTTTGAAGGTTTCCGAGCGTTCGATCGGCATCGACGAGATCGCGGAGGCCCATCGGGCCGGCAAGCTGCAGGAGGCCTTCGGCACCGGCACTGCCGCCGTGATTTCCCCCGTCGGTGAATTCGTCCACCGCGGCGACTCCATGGTCATCAACAACCGCCAGATCGGACCCATCGCGCAGAAATTCTACGACACCATCACCGGCATCCAGTACGGCGAACTCGACGATCCCTTCGGCTGGGTCGAAACCATCGACATCGAGGAGAGCGTCAGCGCCTGATCCCCGCCCGCTTTTTCTTTCCGGATACAACGCCCAGCCATTCGCGGGGTGTTGTCATTTGTGCGTCCGGCTAGGCACACACACTTGGAGGTGCGGGGTGCGACGTCACCCTCAGTCCTCTGCAGGCCCGGCAAGGGGAACTGCTCGCTCTGATGGACTTATGATGGGGATGGCGCCTGATCGCCGGGGAGCTGGAGGACCGGCAAACCGCGAGGATCCAGGAGGGAAAATAAAGTTGGAA
>JAGTUZ010000138.1 GCA_018224415.1 Bacteroidota bacterium
ATCCTCAGTGAGCGGCCTGATTTGGTCATCACTCATGGAAGCGACGGAGAATACGGCAGCTACTGCCACAAAACGGTGTTTGTGCTGGTGAAGTCTGCCGTGCAGAAAGCGAGAGATCGTTTCACCTCTGCGCTCTATACCGGTTTCCCTGAATACAATTACCATGATCGCATCACGCATTTTCTCGACCTCGACGCGAACGGGGGAGATGCGCGGAAGCGCAAGCACAGCGCGTTTCGGGGCATCACGTACGTATTTCGGGACGGCAACGATTACGACAAGCCCTGGAATCCAAACGACGCCCTGATGGACGGTGTCTTCGTGAAGGATTACGGATACACGCCGACGGACGGCATCCCTCCTCGCTACGAATTCTTCCAGAAGGTATTCTGACATCGCGTCAACCATGCACATCGTTTTTTTTGTCAATCATTTCCTGCCTGACGTCGGCGGTGTGCAGTGGAGCACGTTGCGCACGGCGGAAGCACTGGTCCGGCGTGGCCATCGCGTGACCGTCATCACGGAGACCGCTGCCGGGGAGATGGACGACGACGCCTTTCCATTCGACATTATCCGTTTTCGCGTCCCGGTACGCCGTCCATTCACACGATTCGGCTACTGGCGCTGGATGTGGCGGCAGCGCAGAATGCTCGCGACGGCGGACGTTCTGCATTTCCACGATTACACTCCGTTTTTCCACTGGTTTCTACCACTGCGTGCGCTTATCCACGGCCCGCGATACGCCGTGACCTTCCACGGCTTCGAGGGTTCGCCCATCCGCCTGCGCCATCGGTTTTTCCGTGCCGTGACAGCGCGGTGCTGCCATGTCCGTTTCGCTGTCGGCGACTATCTGCGTCATCAGTACCGACATCCCATCGACGCTGTGTACATCGGAGCGCCTGTGCGAATGATGGCGCCCGTGACAGGAGGGCAGGATAGGAAGAGGAGTGGACTCTCTTTTTTCTATGCCGGACGCCTCGCCGAGGATACGGGCATCCTGCCATTTCTCGAATGCCTGCATGATTGCACCGGTCGGACGAAGACGAACGCGGTTGTCCGTATCGCAGGCGAGGGTCCCCTGCGCGAAGCCGCGGAGGCACTGGTAACGGAACATCTGGACATTGATTTCCTGGGAGTCCGGGACGATCTCACCGGGCTCTACAAGGAAGCCGATCTGGTGATTGCAACGGGGTTTCTCGGTATTTTCGAAGCGTGGAGCACAGGCCTGCCCGTGCTTGTGCCCGCATTCGACGAATTGAAGCGTTTGTATGTGGCTTCCATTCCAGAGGCGGAGGATTCGCTGACAATCATGACAACCGTAGCGCAATGCCGGGAATTGATTTTGATCCTGCTGAGAGGGGAAGGAAGCACTATTCTCTCCGGGAGGGCACACCATGCCATCGGGTTTGTATCCCAGCTTCGCTGGGATGATATTGCCGTGATGTACGAAGCCTGGTACGACCCCGCGCAGCGCATCCGTCCGGCATCACAGCTCGCGGTCATCGAGGCGAGAGGCGAAACACATGCGGACTGACAAAGCATATCATTTTCTTTTCTTCGGACTGACATCCTTCCGGAGTCTTCCACAACGCGAACAGGCGCTTGCACTCGAGTGCGCGCGACTGGGACACGAGGTGGATTTCATCGAAATCGCTCCCTCCGTTGCAGGACGTTTGCATGCCCTGTCCAACAGGCTGTTCTCTCCGCTGTCACGAGACGAGGGCTTCACGTACACGGCGCAATATCCCACGCTGCGGATCCACACACCTCCGACGCTCCCGACAGGTTTCCGCAACAGCCTGACGCCCGCTATCGATCGTGCGTTGTTCCGCCGCTGGTTCAACGCGACGTTCCGCGAACGTGACCTCAGCGACAGCATCGTCATGGTGATGATGCCACTATGGTGGGGAAACTTCATCGATCGCGATTTCCTGCGTCCCGCTCTCCTGGTCTACGACATCTGCGACTCGCTCGAGGTGCAGGCCCGCAGTGCGGAAACGTTGTCACGACTCCGCACGTGCGAACGCGCCCTGGCCTCCGAGGCCGACCTGATCACCTACAGCGCACGGGAGATGGAAGCGGATATTCGCAGGGCCTACCCCCAGTCGCAGGCGTATTTTATTCCCAATGCCGTCTCGCGTGAATTCATCGCGCACGTCGACGGTGAGCCGCTCTCCTCCCGCAACGGACAGCCACCTACCATCGGGTATATCGGATCCACGAGCGGCAAGTGGTTCGACGCCGAACTGGTTCTCGCCGTTGCACGTGCGTTGCCCGAGTGCACGGTTTCCATCGTCGGACCGGTCGACCGGCGTTTCACCGAGCATTGCAGGAGCCTTTCAAATATCGAGTTGCACGGATACGTCCCTCACGCCGCGCTCGCCGCGCAGCTCCGGCGTTTTGATGTTGCGATCATCCCGTTCCTCGACAATGAAATCACGCGCATCGTCAACCCGCTGAAGCTCTACGAGTACAGTGTGGCCGGGTTGCCGATCGTGGCGCGGCGGACGGAGGAACTCGCGCATTACGCCGGTCTTCTGTATCTGGCGGACACGCAGGAGCGTTTCATCTCGGAAATTCGCCGTGCCCTGGAGGAAAACGATCCCGCGCTTGCACGCGACCGACGTCTTTTCGCCGAGCGTAACACCTGGGAAGGACGGGTGCGTGACTTCCTGCAGCGTATCCAGCAGCCGGTGTTGGCAGCATGAGAATGCGCGGAGTCATTGCGGGATTGCGCGACCTGCTGCCGAACGGAGCACGGGAAGCAGGCGTGGTGTTCGCCGGCGACGTATCGGCGAAGTTCCTCACCTTCCTGATCACACTCTCGATGTTCGCGCTGCTGACACCGGACGAATACAAGCTCTATGGTCTGTTCATCACCGTGCTTGCGGCCGTAAACCAGTTTACTGATTCGGGACTGCATCAGAGTTTCATACGCTTTTATTCGCTATACAAGCGAGAGAGTCCGGGTCGCGCGCAGGCGCACTACCGTTTCGCCCTCACGGCGAAAACAGTCATCACCGCGCTCACTGCGCTGGCTGTCTATTTCCTCGCACCGGTGCTGGCCGTGGACCTGCTGCGTACACCACAGCTCGAGACGCCGCTGCGCGTGATGACCGTCGCCATCCTCGGTGGCGGCATGATGGAATTTTTTCTCGCCGTGCTGCAGGCGCGACAGGAGTTCACGCGCTTCACCTTCATCCGCATCGCGGAAGCGGCGGTCAAGACCGGTATCATCTATGCGGCGATCCTGCTGGGGCTGTTCTCCCTGCCGCTTGTGTATGGCGCCTACGCGATCGCACCGACGGTCGTGGCCGCTGTCGCGATCGGGATGATCGCCGCGCTCCGCCTCGGCGGCTCCATCGACTGGCGCGACATCGGCAGGGAAGTGGTCGGTTTCGGGAAGTGGATGATGCTGACCTCCTTCGCGACCATGTTTCTCATGCGCCTCGACGTGTTCATGATTTCGCCGATGCTGGCCGACCGTCCCGAAGAAGCCGGTCTGTACATCGCCGCCACGAAACTCTGTACGCCGCTGATCGTGCTGGCCGGATCGGTATCCACGGTGTTTTTTCCGAAGGCCATGGAATTGCGTACGGTCGCGGACATGCGACGCTACGCGCGTCGTACCTTCGCGGTGAGCCTGCCGGTCACAGGCATCGGACTGATTTATCTCGGCACGATGTATTTCGTGACGCCGGCGGTGTTTCCCAACTACACCGCGTCGATGCCACTCTTCGCCGTGCTGTTCGTGGGCTATGCATGGACGATCGTCGGCAATCCGCTGACCATGCTCATGCTCAGCATCGGCAGGCAGCGTATGGCGACGTACATCGCCCTCGGGCAGCTTGCCGTGACCGCGGTCTCGCATTACCTGTTCATCACTGCGATGGGATCCATGGGCGCGGCGCTGAGCAGCGTCCTCGTCTGGTTCGCCGCAGGTATCGTATCCATGATCTATATTTATCTCCACCGCCACGACATCACAACAGCGGTTTCCCGAAGCGCATGAAAACCGTGCTTGCACATATCGCAGCCTGGCTGTTCCGCAAAATGCAGGGGGCGGAGCTGCATCTCGTTCTCCGTGGCCTGCGCACGGCGGGACAGCAGATCGCCTCGAGTGCGACCTTCGGTCCACGCGTGCAGCTGCAGATCGATACCCGGGCACGCCTGCACGTTGGTGCACGCGTCCAGGTGCTGCATGACAGCTGGCTCATCGCACATCCAGGGGACGCACTCCTGCTCGAGGACGACGTCTTCATCTCGCAGCACTGCACCATCTCCGGCAGCGTCCGCATCGGCCGGGGCACGCTCATCGGTGGCTTCGTGACCGTGATTGACGGCAACCACCGTTTCGATGATCCCGAGCGTCCGATACGCGAGCAGGGCGGAGAGCAACGCGCGATCGACATTGGCGAAGACGTGTGGATCGGCACCAACGCCGTCATCCTCCAGGGCGTCCGCATCGGCGACGGAGCGGTGATCGCGGCCAACGCCACAGTGACGCGGGACATTCCCCCCGGGGCCGTCGCGGGCGGCACACCGGCCCGTGTGCTGCGTTTGCGTGGCGAACGCGCGGCGGACGCCGTGGCAGCAGCAGAGGCGGACAGGGAAGACGATCCTCCACCGGATCCGTCCGACGAACCGCCTGCGCAAAGGGAGAAACTCGAATGATCGTCCGGCGCAGTGATTACGATGATGCCGGACTGATGATGTGGTGGAGGCATGCCTACACAGCCGATATCCTTATCCGCAACACTTTTTTCCAGTCGCCCGACTGGAACCGTTCCTGGCACAGTCATTTCGTCGCAAACGATGCCCGAAGGGAGGGCGTGCTGCTTCATGTGGAGCGTGACGGCGCCATCATCGCTGCGGTGCCGTTGTTCCTGCAAAGACGGGCTGCGGGTCCGCTTACTGCCTGGCGCTATCTACTGTGGATCGGGGACCGCCTCGCACAGTACCCTGACATTGCCACCACGGAGGCCGATCCGGGTCCGGTATGGAACGCCGTGCTTGCCTG
>JAGTUZ010000139.1 GCA_018224415.1 Bacteroidota bacterium
GATTGTCTCGCTCACGCGGTCCGGCCACGCCACAAGCGTGTGGATCGGCGCGTCGGGAAACATCTCGCAGAGCACCTCGAGACATTTCTCGCCTCCGCGCATCCCGGTCAGCCAATCATGCACCAGGGCGGTGCGCGGTGCGGAAGCGGCGTCCATTTTTTTCTTTCGCGTGAATTGACAATACTGAATATGGACGGGGTCGGAGTCCATCCCCCAAGATAGAAAAGTGTTCAATCAAAGCGTAACGACATGAATACCGCATTCCGCATCGTCAACCGCCACCGTGATGCCATCCGCTGCAACCTGCATCTGCCTCCGGAGACCGCGGGCGCCCCGATCGTCCTGCTCTGCCATGGATTCAAGGGATTCAAGGACTGGGGCTTGTTCCCCTACGCCGCCGAGCATTTCGCCCTGAAAGGTTTCGTCGCCATTCGATTCGATTTCTCGCTCAACGGCGTCGAGGAGGTCGACGGGGAGTTCACCGCGCTCGAGCGTTTCGCGCGCAATACGGTCGGGCGGGAACTCGACGATCTCGATGACCTCGTCAATGCCGTGATGGAAGGCGACGTCGTGCCGGACGACTGTGATCGCGGGCGCATCATGTTGGTGGGTCACTCGCTCGGGGGAGGCGTGGCCATCGTGCATGCGGCGGAAGATCCGCGCATCGCGGCTGTCGCCACCTGGGCCGGCGTGGCGGATTTCATGCGCTGGGGAAAGAAAACACGGGCGGCGTGGAGAAAGACAGGAAGGTTGGAAATCGAGAATACGCGGACGGGTCAGAAGATGCCGATGGACGTCGTGATGCTCGATGATCTCGAAGCCAACGTCGCCCGCTATGACATACTCGCGGCGGCGGCCCGGCTCGCGCGGCCCCTGCTTGTGCTGCACGGGGAGCAGGATGTGTCCGTCCCTCTCGACGAGGGACGCCGCATCATCGCCGCGGCCGATTCCTCACTGAGCCGGATGCATGTTCTGCCCAATACCGACCACACCTTTGGCGCGCGGCATCCCTTCGAGGGATCCACGACGGCCCTCAAGACCGTCCTGACCGAAAGCATCCGTCATTTCCGGAATGTGTGACCGCTCCGTGCCACGACCGTGGCGCAGCCCCCGCCGGCCCGTGATGATCATCACGATGGCGGCGATGTGGGTGAGGAAAAGAAGAATTAGCAGGGGAGTAACGTTTTCGCCGAACATGTGCAGCTCCTTGTATTCCGCAAGCTAGCCACCGCATGTTCGGCGAAGATGAAGATTCGGTGAGATTGTCCTGAGATCAGTCGACGCGTGTGAACTTCCTCACCTGGGCCTGTCCGCCCTGTTCGAGACGATACAGATACACACCCTTCGGAAGCGTCGTGGCATTCCATCGCAAAGTGTACGTGCCGGCCTCGGTCCATGCGTCATGCACGATGAGGCGCTGGCGGCCCAGGAGGTCGTAGACCCGCAGCGAGACATGTCCCGCCGCCGGAAGCTGGATATCGACCTGCGCGGGGCTTCCGGTGCGCAGCGGCTGCGGCCAGACGTTCCCCAGCGCGAGGGCGGTGGGACGCGGGGCGGGGACTTCGCGGATGTCGAGTGTGCCCGCGGTGTTCGTCCGCATGATTGTGCCATCCCATCCGACGGTGACGCCGATTTTGTCCGTTGCGAAAGCAACGCCTTCAAGATTCACCTGTGTGTTGCTCTCCTGGGCATTCCAGGTGAGGCCGGTGTCGGTGGACCAGAGCACAATACCGAAATATCCGCTGATCACGATGTGTTCGCGCGTGAGATGCCGGACACCGCTGAGGCGGTAGGACGAGATCGGTATCGAGGCGAGGATCTCGCTCCAGTTCCGGCCGCCATCCTGCGTGCGCAGGATCGTCCCGTTGGCACCCACCGCGACGGCGGTGCTGTCGTCACCGATCGATACCCCTGTCAGTTCAAGATTGGTACTGGCCTTGCCGTCGCGCCAGCTCTTGCCGCCGTCGCGTGAATACCGGATGAGTCCCTTGTTCCCGACAATGGCACCGAAATCTCCGCTGATATCGATCTCGTTGAAATTATCCGATCCCGATCCGAGCTGTTCCCACGACTGTCCACCGTCGGAGGTCGCGATGCGCAGTGCTGCCTGTCCGATCACGAGCCAGTTGTCGGCATCGAAGAAGTGCACGTCGAACAGCGCCTTTGTCGTGCCGGTGCCCATCGACTGCCAGCTCGCGCCTCCGTCAATGGACTTCAACGCGACGCCGCCATTGCCAAGAATCACGCCCAGCGAAGGCGAATGCCAGCGCACGCGGCGCAGGTTGTCGCTCGCGCCCGAGACGGGCGTCGTCCAGTTGCTGCCTCCGTCGGTTGAATGCAGGATCAGTCCGTCGGATCCGACGGCCGTGATCGTGTTTGCGTCGAGCATGTCGACGGAAAAAAGGAAGTCCTCGCCCGTCTGACGTAGCTGATACCAGCCGACCTGGGCCTGGGCGGTTACGGTGGAGAGGATGATCGAGAGGAGAAGAAGGAATCGGAGGCGCATGGGCAGGGCCGGATATTGTAATACGTATATCGAAATTAGCGTGCCGTCGGACGCGAGACAAGTTAATATTCAGAAAGGACGGGAGGACGAGAGGGCGGAAGGACGGCTTGCCGCGGCGTAGTTCCGCGAAGCGGAACGAAGCCGGGAAGGACGGAAGGGACCCCCGCGCACCAGCGCGGGCAGTGATAACCGAGGTTTCAACTGCCCGCGCTGGTGCGCGGGGGTCCCTTCCAACTTCAATCGTTCTCGTACCCGGCACGTGCACGTGCACGGCGCGCGACAGCGCGCGTTACGCCGCGATGGCCTGGGTGACCTTTTCCGCGGCTTCCTGGAAGTTGTGTGCGACGAGGAAGTTGATGCCGCTTTTCTCGAGGATGACGGCTGCTTCCTCGGCGTTGGTGCCGGCGAGACGCACGACGATGGGAACCTTGATTTTGATGTTGCGCGCGGCCTGCACAACGCCGTTGGCGATGCGGTCGCAGCGGACGATGCCACCGAAGATGTTGATCAGGATGGCCTTGACGTTCTCATCGCCGAGGATGATGCGGAAGCCCTGCTCGGTGGTCTCGGCGCTGGCGCCGCCGCCCACGTCGAGGAAGTTCGCGGGTTCGCCGCCCGCGAGCTTGATGATGTCCATCGTCGCCATGGCGAGCCCGGCGCCGTTGACCATGCAGCCCACGTTGCCGTCGAGCTTGATGTAGTTGAGATTGTGCTTCGAGGCCTTGACCTCGAGGGGATCCTCCTCGGTGGTGTCGCGCAGCGGCAGGAAGCTGGGGTGCCGGAACAGGCCGTTGTCATCGAGAGTCACCTTGGCGTCGAGCGCGAGCATGTCGCCTTCCTTGGTGAGCACCAGCGGATTGATTTCGAACATGCTGGCATCGAGTGCCTCGTAGGCATGGGCGAGGGCCGCGAGGAACTTCACCGCGCTCTTGAAAGCCACGCCGCTCAGGCCGAGACCGAAGGCGAGCTCACGCGCCTGGAAGGCCTGGAAGCCGATCGTCGGATCGATGGTGACCTTCAGGATTTTCTCGGGAGTCTCGTGCGCGACCTTTTCGATCTCCATGCCGCCCTCGGTGGAAACCATCATCACATTCTTCGACTGCGCGCGATCGAGCAGCATGCCGGCATAGAATTCCTTCTCGATGTTCACGCCCTCCTCGATCAGCACGCGGCGCACGATCTTTCCTTCCTCGCCGGTCTGAATGGTGACCAGCAGATTCTTCAGCATGAGGCCGGCGAATTTCTCGACTTCCTTTAGCGACTTCGCGACCTTCACTCCTCCGTCGAGAACGAGTTTCCTGCTCGTCGGGTCGAGGATCTGTCCCTTCCCGCGTCCACCGGCGTGGATCTGCGACTTGACCACCCACACCTTTCCGCCGAGCTTCTGCGCGACCTTCACCGCCTGTTCGGGTGTCGTGGCCACGCCGCCTTGCGGAGTAGGCACGTTGAACTTGCGGAGAATCGCCTTCCCCTGATACTCATGGATTTTCATGCGCCATTCCTTGTGCTGAGATGTATGCGAACTGAAAAAAACATTCCGAAAAAGATGGATTCACCAATTTCGCAAATCCCCGGCAATTCGGCAAGGGGAGCGCGAGTGATCCTACCCGTCCGATCCGTGTTTCACCACGGTGTTCCACACGCGCAGAAAATTCCCGCCGAGGATGCCGCGGATCTGTTCGTCGGTGAGGCCTGAATTTCGCAGGGCGCGGGTGAGCAGTGGGAGATCGGTCACGTCGTGGAGACCGACCGGTGTGAGACCGATGCCGTCGAAGTCAGAACCAAGTCCCACATGCGCGGCACCGGCGACGTTCACGGCGTGCAGCACGTGTCGTACGACATCGTCGATCGTGCACAGGCGTTCCTTGCGCGCGGAAGCGAGCATGTTGTCGTAGGCCTTCAGGTAGGCGGCGCCGCGATCGGGATGGTTCTTCCTGAGTTCGGCTGCCTGACGTTCGTAGGCGCGCATGCGGTCCTGTTTTTTCTTGTCAAGCCCGGCGAAGATGAAAGAGGGAACGTAGGTCATCATCGCCACACCGCCACCTGCGGCGATGGCACGCAGCTGTGTGTCGGTCAGGTTGCGGTGATGGTCCCGCAGCGCCGCGCAGCCGGAATGCGATGCGATGATGGGGCTCCGTGTGGTGGCGATGACGTCCGCGAACGACCGCGCGCCGAGATGCGACACGTCGATGAGCACACCCAGGGAATCGAGCAGACGCACAAAGGACTTTCCCTTCTTCGAGAGTCCGCCTCGCACCTTGCCCGCCCGTTCGTCCTGCGAACACGTTGCCCAGTCCGAAGAAAAATTCCACGTGAGACCAAAGCAGCGGAGTCCGCGCCGGTACAATTCGATGATGCGGTCGCGCCGGCCGTCGATGCAGCGTCCCCCTTCAAGCGCGATCACCGAGGCGAGCTTCCTGTCGGCAACCAGGCGCTCGATATCACCACCGCGCAGCGCGATGCCCATGACGGATGCGTTTCGCGCCGCGATGGCCTTGAGTGAGTCGATTTCGTCGAGCGCATACTGCCAGGCTTCGTTACCCTTGCGTTTCGACGGGACCCATATCGAGAACAGCTGCACGTCGATGCCACCCGCGCGGAAGCGGGGGAGATCGGAATGGCCGACGCTGCCCCAGCTTTCCATGTCGCCTCCGGACATCACACGGCCGAGCACGTCGTTGTGCCCGTCCACCACCAGGGCTGTTCGGTGCAAGTCGCGAAAGTCCTGTGCGGGTACTGTCCCGACCAACAGCACAAGGCCGGCGACGACGGGCAGGATGGAGTGGATGATGCGATGCGATCGAAACATGGGCGGAATAACAGAATTGCGGATGTGAAAAGGGAAAAACTGGATTTCAGAACGGAAATTTCTCCGCGTACCAGTGGCGGGTGACGTCCAGCCACATGACCAATCCCTTCCACTCTTCGAAACGCGTGTAATAGGCTTCGATTTCGCTGTCGGGCACGACCGTTCCGCCGTTGTGCAATTCGGCGAATTTGGCGCGGCACCAGGAATCGAGTCCGAGCGAATCGAAGCGGCCAAGCAGTTTGAGCAGGTTGCTCGCGGCGTATTCGCCCACGCCCTTGATGTCGCGAAGCGCGCGGTGCAGTTCGTTGGCGGAGAGGTCGGCTGTCCGGTAGGACTCGATGTCGAGAGCACCCGTGGCAACGCGATGCGCAAGTTCGAGCACGTACGGTGCGCGGTAGCCGAGTCGCACCTCGCGGCGGAGGAAGTCCTCGCTGCTGTCGGCGATCGCGGCGGCAGTGGGGAAGAGATGACTACCGGAGGATGCCTCCGCACCAACGGCCACTTTCGCACCAACGGCCACTTCGGCACCGAAGGTGTCGACGAGCCGCGCGTTCATCGTCTCTGTCAGCGACCAGGAACAGTTCGTGGTGAGGATCATTTTCACCACGTCCTCAAAAAACGTCTCTCCGCGCAGCATGCGTCCCGCACGCGCACGGGCGATCCATTCGGTGGCTGGTTCTGTCCGCATGCGCTCGTGAAACGGACGCAGGTCGAGATCGAGGTGCAGGATGCCCCGCGCCGCCGAAGCGAAGGCGGACAGACGGGCCGCGGAAGGCTTCCCGCGCGTCAGCAACTCGCAGCGAGGACGCCGCTGGGAAGGCAGCGAAAACCGAAGCACGCCGCTCCCGCTCGCCCCATCGCCAACGGCGCGGGTAAGCGTCCCTGAAGCACGGTCCACAAGGAACGGAAAAAGAGCACACCATCCATGGGAATAGATGGTGTGCTCGAAATGGAAATCCGCCGGGAAGCGGAGAGACAGGGCCGTGGTCATCGGTCGCCGTTCATGTTTCGGCGAACGGTGTTACTCGTCCTCGGCCTTCTTGATTGTCTGCACCTCCATGCGCACATCCTGTGCGTACTTCTTCAGCTCGTTCATGTGCTTGCGCAGACGGGTGCCGGCGGACTTGTTGTTCTTCACGTAGAACTTTTCGAAATCCTGCTCGAATGTCTTTACGAGATCGAGCAGCTCTTGGTATTTGTTCATGGCTCCTCCTTCTATGGACGTTCAATGGACGGTATTCGACTGTTGGCTGATAACGTTCTAATATACGAACAGATCGATAGATGCAAAATGCGAGAATGCTCCCACGGCCGGATTTTTGTACTTTTCCATGTGAGACAGGAAGTCAAAAGTGGAGCATTCATGAAATACGAACAGGAACGTCATCTTGTGGTCACCTACCTCCGGCGTTTGCTCGCGGCGCGGCTGACAACGGGCTCCGGCGGAAACATCAGTGTCCGTATATCCGGGACGGCGTATTTCGCCATCAGTCCCACCGGCATTACCTACGATGTCATGACTCCGAAGGATGTCGTTGTTCTCGATGCCTCGGGCGCCGTTGTCGCTGGGAAGCGGATTCCTTCCTCCGAATGGCGTATGCATGCGGCCGCGTATGCCACGCGTCCCGACGCCGGCGCGGTGGTGCACACGCATTCGGTGTTTGCCACGACCTTCGCCTGCCTGCGGGAGGAGATTCCCGCCGTGCACTATCTCGTCGGCTTCGCCGGCAAACGCGTGCCGGTCGCGCCGTATGCGACCTACGGCAGCGTGGAACTGTCCTCGCACGCTGCCGCGGCGCTGGCCGGTGGCGTCAACGCCGTGCTGCTCGCGAACCACGGACTGCTTGCGGTCGGCATGGATCTTAATGCGGCCTTCGGCGTGGCCGAGGAAATCGAGCTCGTCGCCCGCATCGCCTGGCAGGCGCGGGCGATCGGCGAGCCGGTTGTTCTGCCCGACGACGAAATGGATGTCATCATCGAGAAATTCCGCGGCTATGGAAAACAGGAAACGTCGGGCGCAGCGTCGCCGATGGTCGTGTCGTCTCAGGAAGCAGCGGAAACTCCTGATGCCGCGGAAGGGACGGCCTGAGTGACGGCATATCTCCCGACCACTCGATCCGAAATGCGTGCACGCGGGTGGGAAACGCTTGATGTCATCCTCATCAGCGGCGACGCTTACATCGATGCACCGCAGATCGGCACGGCCATCATCGGACGGGTGCTTGAGCAGGCAGGCTACCGGGTCGGCGTGATCGCGCAGCCGGACACGGAATCCCCGGCCGATATCACGCGGCTCGGCGAGCCCGCGCTGTTCTGGGGTGTCACCGCAGGGAGCGTCGATTCCATGGTCGCCAATTACACCGCGCTGAAGAAGCGACGTCGAAGCGACGACTACACGCCGGGAGGGGAGAACACCCGGCGGCCGGACCGCGCCTCCATCGTCTTCAGCAACCTGATCCGCAGGCATTTCAAACCGACCGTGCCCATCTTGCTCGGGGGACTCGAGGCCAGCCTGCGCCGCGTCGCGCATTACGACTACTGGAGCGACAGCGTGCGCCGCTCGCTGCTGTTCGACGCGAAAGCCGATCTTCTCGTGTATGGCATGGGTGAACGCACCGTTCTGGAAATCGCGCACCGACTGCGGGAGGGATCGACAGTTTACGGCATCCGCGGCACCTGCGAGATAGCGAAGGAGGCCCCCGTGGGGTATCTCGTTCTTCCGTCATACGAGGAAGCGCGTTCCGATCCGGAGGCGTTCATCCGCATGTACAAGGGCTTCTATGACAACACCGATCCCGTGACGGCGAAGGGACTCGCCCAGCGTCACGGCGATCGCTGGCTCGTGCAGCATCCACCTCCGGCCTACGAGACGCAGGACGAACTCGACTCCTGGTCGGCACTGCCGTTCGCGCGGGACGCGCATCCTTCCTACCGGGGAAAGGGGAAGCTCGTCGCGCTCGACACCATCCGCTTCTCCCTGCAGACGCATCGCGGCTGTTATGGCGAGTGCAATTTCTGCGCGATCGCGGTGCATGAAGGACGCCGAGTTCGATGGCGCAGCGAGCGTTCGGTGCTCGACGAGGCGGCGGGTCTGACGAAACACTCTGCGTTTCGCGGCGTGATTCCCGATGTGGGAGGACCCACCGCCAACATGTATGGCTTCGAATGCACGAAGAAAATCGAGAAAGGCGCGTGCACCGAAAAACGATGTTTGTATCCGGATCTCTGCACGCAGCTTCCCGTCGACCACTCCCGTTACACGCGCCTGCTCGGGAAGCTGCGGCGCATCGAGGGCGTGCGGCATGTGTTTGTCGCCAGCGGCATCCGGCATGACATGGTGCAACGCGACGAGCGCTGCGGCATGGCCTTCATGGACGAACTCGTCCGCCATCACGTCTCCGGTCAGCTCAAGCTCGCACCGGAACACAGCGCGGACGATGTGCTGGCATTGATGGGCAAAGGAGGGACCGAGGACCTGCTCGATTTCCGTGAACGCTTCTTCGCCATTTCTCGCGAGACCGGGAAGAAACAGTTCCTCACGTATTATTTCATCGCTGCCTATCCCGGCAGTGAGGAGCGGCACATGCACGCCCTCCGGGAATTCGCTTCCCGCCGGCTGGACATCCATCCCGAACAGGTGCAGATCTTTACGCCCACGCCCGGTACCTGGGCCAGCGTCATGTACCACACCGGACGCAACCCCTTCACCGGCGAGCCGCTGGCCGTCGCGCGTGACCTTGCCGACAAGCAGCGGCAGAAAGACACGCTTGTTCCACGTGTTCCTTCGCAGCATTCTCGCGAACGTCGCAGGAAGCGGTAAGCCATACGCCGTACGCTATACGCCGTACGCCGTACGCCGTACGCCGTACGCCTTACACCGTAAAGCGTACAGCGTAAAGCGTACACCGTACCGCGTCCTGCATTTCAATTCCCCCCGAATACCCGTATCTTTAAGGATAATGTCCCGTATACCGGGGAGTGCTGTTTTCCCGAACACATATTGGAGTACTTCGATGAGATTATCATCACGCATGGGTATGCTCGTGCTGCTGTTGATGTGCGCGCTTCCGGCGATGCTCTCGGCACAGGAAAAAGAGATCGACGCGTCCTCGCTCGGACTGGGCAGCGCGTTGCCGCTCAATCCGGCGGTCCGCATGGGCAAGCTGGATAACGGCATGGTGTATTACATCATGCAGAACAAGAAGCCGGAGAACCGCGCCGCGCTGCGCCTGGCGGTGAACGCCGGTTCCGTGCTCGAGACCGACGAACAGCAGGGGCTGGCGCACTTCGTCGAGCACATGTGCTTCAATGGCACGGAGAATTTCGAGAAGAACGAACTCATCAAGTATCTCGAATCACTCGGCATCCGCTTCGGTGCCGACCTCAACGCCTACACGAGTTTCGACGAGACCGTGTACATGCTGGAACTCCCGATGGATGACGAGGAGGCGGTGACCAAGGGCATGCAGGTGCTGGTCGACTGGGCGAGCGCCGTGAGTTTCGACGGCGAGGAAATCGACAAGGAGCGCGGCGTGATCATCGAGGAATGGCGCTCGCGCAACGGCGCCGGCGCACGCCTGCGCGACAAGCAGTTTCCGATTCTGCTCAATAACTCGAAGTACGCCGAACGCCTTCCGATCGGAAAGGTCGATATTCTCAAGACATTCGAACATGAAACAATCCGGGCATTCTACCGCGAATGGTACCGTCCCGACCTGATGGCCATCGCGGCCGTGGGCGATTTCGACATGGACAAAATGGAAGCCAAGATCCGCGAGATGTTCGGTTCCATTCCCAAACGCGACACGCCGGTGCAGCGTCCGACCTACGAAGTGCCCGATCATGACGAACTGCTGTTCGCCATCGCCACCGACAAGGAAGCCACCGGGACCTCGCTGTCGCTGTATCACAAGATGAAGCCGACGGTGGATCGCAAGGTGATGGAATATCGCAAATCCATGATGGAGCAGCTTTACAGCACGATGCTCAACGACCGCTACGACGAACTGACGCAGAAGAAAAACCCGCCGTTTATCGGAGCCTATTCCGGCAAGGGCGGTTTCGTGCGCGCGAAAGACGTGTACGTGCTCGGCATGCAGACAAAGGATGACGGGGTCCTTCGGGGCTTCGAGGCCCTGCTCGTCGAATCGAAGCGGGTGAAGGATCATGGTTTCACCGCATCGGAACTCGAACGCGCGAAGACCAACGTGCTCAGCCGCATGGAACAGTCCTACAACGAGCGGGAGAAAACCCCGTCCGACAGGCATGCATCGGAATTCGTTCGCAACTTTCTGACCGAGGAACCCATTCCGGGCATCGAGATCGAGTACGAACTCTACAAGAAGTATCTCCCTACCATCTCCATTCGTGAGATCAACAAGCTGACCGCGGACTTCATGAGCGAGAAGAACCGTGTTGTCACCCTCAGCATGCCGGAGAAGGACGGCCTTGCGGTTCCGACCGAGGCCAAGCTCCGGGCGGTGATGGACAAAGTGGACGGCATGACGCTCGAGGCGTATGTCGACGAGGTTGCCAACAAGCCGCTGGCGCAGATTCCCGCGTCGAAGGTCGCCATCGAAACCGAAAATATCATCGGCGGTCTGGATGTCATCGACTGGAAGCTTTCCAACGGCATCCGTGTGCTGCTGAAGACCACGGATTTCAAAGCCGATGAAGTGCGCTTCGCGGCGGTGAGTCCGGGCGGAAACGGGACCGTATCCGACGCCGACATCGCCTCCGGAGCCATGGCCGCGACCATCATCGATCTTGGCGGCGCAGGAGAGTTCGATGCCGTTCAACTCAAGAAGCAGCTGGCCGGCAAGGTCCTGAATGTGAGCCCGTTCATCGGAGGTGAATACGAAGGATTCAGCGGCAGTGCCGCTCCGAAGGACCTCGAGACAGCGATGCAGCTGGTATATCTGTACTTCACCAATCCACGCAAGGACACCACGGCGTTCGAAGCCTTCAAGACGCGCATGTCGGCCATGTTCGAGAACTTCGGCAACATGCCCGAGCGCGTGTTTTCCGACACTCTGCAGGTGACACTTGCGAATTACCATCCGCGCGTGCGCCCGGTGACCAAGGAATGGCTGGAATCCGTCGACCTGGAAAAGGCATTCGACATCTACTCCGATCGTTTTGCCGATGCAGGCGACTTCACGTTCATCTTCGTGGGCAACATCACCGCCGAGCAGCTGCGTCCTCTCGTCGAGAAGTATCTCGGAGCACTGCCCGTGAAGGGTCGCAAGGAAACCTGGACCGATCCCGGCGTGCGTCCCCCGAAAGGCGTCGTCAAAAAGGAAGTCTACAAGGGCGTCGACGACAAGTCCATGGTTGCGGTGGTGTTCCACGGCGATTTTGACTGGACCTACGACAACCGCTACATCCTCTCCTCGTTGCGCGAACTTCTCAACATCAAGCTCCGCGAGGCGATTCGCGAGGATGCCGGCGGTACATACGGAGTGGGAGTGCGCGCCAGCTCCGACCGCTATCCGGTATCGGATTACACGCTCTACGTGACCTTCGGCACAGATCCCGCGCGCGTCGAGGAACTCAGGGGTACGTTGTTCGAGGTGCTCGAGGACACGAAGAAAAACCTTTCGACAGAAGAAAACCTGCAGAAAATCAAGGAAATCCAGCGTCGTGAGCGCGAGACCAGCATGAAGGAAAACGGATTCTGGCTCGGACGCATGCAGGCCTCCCTCACCAACAACGACCCGCTCGACGAGTGGCTCGACTACCAGTCGAAGATCGACGGCCTGACGCTCGAGGCGCTTCGCGCGGCCGCGCAGCAGTACATCGACTTCGACAACTATGTGCAGGTCGTGCTGTACCCTGATAAAGAGACCGACTCCGCCGAAGGAAAATAGGCAAAGTCAGGGCAACGCGGATTCCCGCAGATGAAACAGGTCAACGCGGATGGCTTTTATCATGAAGGTCATCCGCGTTGTTCCATTGTATCTGCGGGAATCCGCGCTCTTTCTTTTTTCTTCTTCGAGCCGTAATTTCCGGCATTCGGACAGTGCTCTCCACCATGCCGGGATGAAATATGACCGCAGCCCACGCACGCACACCCGCCGTTGTTGTCCTTTCCCACACGCCATCACCGCTTGGCAATCTGCACATCGCCACGTTCGATGGAGCGGTGTGTTACGTCGGCTTTGAATACAAGGGGTATCGCGAGCAGCTGTATGCCTGGCTCGCGCGCTACTTGAAGGTGTTCGACATCAAGACCGAACGCGGAGAGCATGCCACCGTCCATGCACAGTTCGAGAAATACTTCGACGGACGTCTGAAAAAATTCCGTGTAAAGACCCATCTGTTCGGCACCGATTTTCAGTTACAGGCATGGACCGCGTTGCGTGCCATACCCTACGGTGCCACCGTTTCCTACCGCCAGATCGCCGAGGCCATCGGGAATCCCGATGCCTCGCGCGCCATCGGCGGAGCGATCGGAAAGAATCCCATTTCCATCATCATACCCTGCCACCGCGTCATCGGCGAGGACGGCTCCCTGACCGGCTTCGCCGGCGGCATCGACCGCAAGAAAAAACTCCTGCAATTGGAAGGGGCGATCCTCGTGTAACCCGCGTTCATCCGCGTTCCCTTCGTTCGCGTTTGCGTTCGCCGCGCTTTCGTTTATCCTCGAGGCGTTTCAGGCGCGATGCGGCGGTGGGTCTGGTGGGCTTGCGGGGGCGGGGTGGGGTGGCGGCGCGGTGGATGAGTTTGGCGAGCCGCTCGCGTGCGTCCTGCCGGTTGCGCTCGCGGGTGCGGTGGCGGCGTGCTTCGATGATCAGGATGCCATCATCCGTTATTCGAGCCGCTGCCTGCCGCAACAGTCGGCTGCGCACCTGGTCAGGCAGGGAAGGGGAGCGTGAAACGTCGAAGCGCAGCTGCACTGCTGTGGCGACCTTGTTCACATTTTGTCCCCCGGGACCAGACGAGCGGACGAATGCTTCTTCGAGTTCGCTCTCGGGGATCTGGATTTCTCTACTCACAACGATCATCATTCCCTCAACGGTCCAGCGTTTTCCGCGCTGCGTCATATCCCAGTGCGATCAATTCCGCCGCGCGGTCGTAGTCGATCGTGCGACAGGCATTGCGGGGAATTTCGACGAGGATGTCGGGAGGAAAGGCGGCGAGCTTGTGCCGTGCGATGGTGTTCTGCATGGCCTCGAAGGACTGCATCGCCACCTCGTACGTCCCCCAGTCGCGGCTCTCGTCTTGCGGCACCGAAGTGGAAAAGAATCGGTGCATGAACGACCGGATTTTATCCTGCACCTCGAGAAGTGCTGGCGGAAGCTTGGATGGCACAGAGGAACGTGACTCGGACTCGGGCTCGGGATGGGTCGCCTGACCTCCGCAGTACACCGCGACCGTCAGGTCCGCGCT
Organism: Bacteroidota bacterium; assembly: GCA_018224415.1. Classification (GTDB taxonomy): domain Bacteria; phylum Bacteroidota; class Ignavibacteria; order SZUA-365; family SZUA-365; genus SZUA-365. The sequence goes on from JAGTUZ010000139.1 coordinate 13,707, forward strand.
GCTGTCGGCGAGCGCGGTGACGGGCACAGGATTGAGCACACCACCATCAATATAATCGACGCCGTCGAGTGTGCAGGGGGTGAACAGCAGGGGAACGGACATCGACGCACGGATGGCGTCGAACAGGCGTCCCGAAGTGAATACCACTTCGCGCTGGCGGACGAGATCCGTCGCGACAGCGGTGAACCGGATCGGAAGAACCTCTATATGCACGTCGCCGACGAGGTCCACAAGTGCGTTGATGATGCGATCGCCTTTCACCAGTCCGCCCTTTCCCCAGGCCACGTCGAGATAGGTCACGATGTCCACGCGGGAGATGGCCCGCACCCATTCCTCGAATTCGTCAAGCTTCCCCGCGGCGTGGATGCCGCCGATCAACGCACCGATCGACGAACCGGCAATGCAACGTATCCCGTACCCGCGTTCCTCGAGAAGACGGATAACGCCGATATGTGCAAGTCCGCGCGCCCCACCACTGCCGAGCACGAGCGCGATGCTCTCCACGCTTTCGCTCC
>JAGTUZ010000140.1 GCA_018224415.1 Bacteroidota bacterium
GGATGACTACATCGAGGAATATGGCGGATAAAAGGTATAGATAGCCGTAATGAACATCCGGGGACGCGCTGTGCGTCCCCGGTATCCTCGCCAGGATGTGCCGATGCTCTACCTTGACATTGTCTACAATCTCTCGCTACTGCTGGCGCTCACGGTGCTCTCGAGCTTGATTGGGAGGCAGCGTCAGTGGGACACCCGGAAGAGGGAAGTACTTCAGGGCCTGCTCTACGGCAGCATCGCCATCATCGGCATGCTCTATCCGCTGGAACTTGTACAGGGGGTGATCTTTGACGGTCGGTCTGTGGTCATCAGCTTGTGCGCGCTGTTTTTCGGTCCGCTCTCCGTGCTGATCGCCGCAGTGATGACCTTTGCAACCAGGATCGCAATCGGGGGCGCGGGGGTTTTCACCGGAACGCTGGTGATCGGGGCGTCTGCGCTTATCGGTTTGGCCTTTCGTTATCGTCTGCTTCGGAGAAACAAAACAGTATCCAGCCGGTATCTTCTCCTTCTTGGTGTCATCGTCCATGGAGTGATGTTCCTGCTTATGCTGACCCTCCCGCATGACACGGCCATGACCATCCTGCGGAATGTGGGGCTGACGATGCTCATTATCTATCCCGTGGCAACGGTTCTCGTTGGCAAGATTATTTACGAAGATCGCGACAAAACCGAACGAACGGCCCGGCTGGCGGCCAACGAGGAAAAGTACCGCCGTATCGCCGAAAACATGTCCGACATCATCTGGACCAGCGACCTCGACGGACGGGTGACGTTTATCAGTCCATCGGCCGAACGCCTGACGGGACTGGCGGTGAAGGACATCGAGTCCCGATCCATCGACGAACTCTTCACGCCTTCCTCGGCACGGATCATCCGTCTGGCGGTCGAAGAGGAACTCGCGCTCGAAACAAACCCGTCTGCCGATCCGAAGCGGTCGCGTTTGGAGGAACTCCAGATCTATCGCGTGTCCCGGGAACCACTCTGGGTGAGTCTGAGTGCCTCGGTGCTCCGCGATGACGGCGGACAGGCCATCGGTTTCCAGGGTGTCGTGAGGGATGTTTCCGAGCGCCGGCGCGTGGATGAACAGCTGCTCGCTGCCAAGGAGCGTGCCGAGGAAAGCGACCGCCTAAAAACAGCGTTTCTCATGAACATGTCGCATGAAATCCGTACGCCGATGAACGGTATTCTCGGTTTCCTCTCGCTACTTGCCGAACCGGGACTCGAGGAAAAGTACCGGAAGGAATACATCGACATCATGAACGTGAGCGGCCAGCGCCTGCTGACCACCATCAACGATATCATCGAGATATCACGCATCGAAACGGGGGAGATGGACGTCATTCTCGAGGATGTGGACATCGCCGAAGTCGTGGAAAACCAGCTCGCTTTTTTTCGTCCGCAGGCCGAGGCGAAAGGGCTGTCCCTGCGCCTCGCAGTGTGGGACGACGGGGGCAATCCCGTGCAGCGCACCGACCGGCACAAGCTGGAGGGCACGCTGGGCAATCTCATCAATAACGCGATCAAGTTCACCGACCACGGGGAGATAGAACTTTTCTACGTCCGCCATGATGGAACGATGGAATTCGCGGTGCGCGATACGGGCTGTGGTATTCCGGCAGAGCGCATCGATTCGATTTTCGAACGTTTCGTGCAGGTCGACATGCAGCTGACGCGAAAGCACGAGGGATCCGGGCTCGGTCTGCCCATCGTCAAGGCCTATATCGATGCGCTCGGTGGAAGCATCAACGTGTCTTCGACGGTCGGTGAGGGCAGCACCTTCACATTTACCATCCCTATCCAACCTCCCACCGCAGCGTAAAAAAAGCATTCCCGCGCAATGCGCGGGAATGCCTGAAAAATGATCCGTGTCCGCTGGTCGCGGACCGATGTTATGCGTCCAATCCGTATCCTTCGATCATTTCATCAACAGCATCTTTCTTGTCACGCGTACCCCTTCGTATTCGAGGTGGTAGAAGTACGCGCCGTTCGGGAGATCCGACGCGTCCATGATGACGTGATGCGCGCCGGGATGCTGTTCGCGGTCCTCGAGCGTGCGCACAGGCGTGCCCAACGCATCGGTCACGGAGAGGCGGATGTGCCCGGTGCGCGGCAGCGAGTAGCGGATGGTTGTTGCGGGATTGAAGGGATTCGGGTAGTTCTGGTCGAGCGTGAAATCCTCTGCCATGACATTGGACATCTCGACCGGAATTTCCTGTGAATATTCCACGCTGCCGTCGGTGCCCACCATCTTCAGCCGATAGCGAAGCTGGGTGATGCCCGTCGGAGTCCTATCGTCGGTCACGCCGTAACGGCGCACGCCCGCGGAGGCGCCTTCACTGGGCACGAAAGCGATTTCCTCGAAACCCCCGCTGCCCGAGGCGCGCTCGACGCCGAAGCCTCGGCTCTCGGTTTCGAATGAGGTCTGCCAGTCGAGACGAACGCTTCCGCCTTCGCGTTGCGCGGAGAAGCGAAGCAATTGCACCGAGGTTGTCACCTGCAGGGCGTAGGTGCTGCGCCCGTGCGTGGCCGCGTATAGCATGCCGGTGGCGGGATGCAGTTCGAGATCGACCACGACGACTTTCGGCATGCCATCCCCACAAATATCCCAGGTCTCGCCGCCATCGAGTGTGGTGTACACACCGAAGTCCGTGCCGGCAAAGAGCTGTGAGGCCTTGCCAGGATTGATCTCCAGCGCGTTGACCGGGATGGCCGGAAGATTGCTCGAGATTTGCGTCCAGTTCTGTCCGAGGTCGGTGCTGCGGTAAATGCTCTCCTTGGTGTAACCGGTAAAGGAAGCGTATACGGTGTTGATGTCCACCGGATCGAAGATGATATCGGTGCAGTTGCGCGCCGGAAGGCCGTTGGAGACATTCTCCCAACGTGTGCCCGCATCGGTGGTGACCCAGACGCGGCCGTTGGTATATCCCACAAGCATGATGTCGGGATTATGCGGGGAGATGGCGATGTAGTTGATGCTCTTCGATGAATCCATGTTGGAATGGAAGGCCACCCAGAGATCGCCGCGGTTCGTCGTCTTGTACAGCTGCTTGGTTGTGGCGGTGAACAGTACTTCCGGTTGCGTGGGATGGATGGCCATGGGGGTGACCCAGAGACCGCTTCCGATGAGTCCCTTGTTGAGGCCGGTCCAGCGTTTGCCGCCATCGGTGCTGCGCAGATGCGAGCCGTTCTGGTACTCGGCGTACATTATGAGTGTGTCGCTGTAATCGAGGATGCAGTAGGCGCCGTCCCCACCGGTTTCGTGTTCCCAGATTCCGTCCGAAGTAGGACGCCGGTTCGAACCATTGTCCTGCGTCCCACCCATGACCATGTCGGGTTTGAGCAGCGAAATGCCGAGTTCGTAAAACTGCGTGATGGGGAGATTGGCGTTGAGACTGATAAACGATATTCCTCCCGATCCGGAAATGTACAGACCACCATCATTCCCGTCATAACAGATGTCGGGCGCGCTCGGGGAGTATTCGATGGCGTGATGGTCGACGTGGATTCCGCCACGGGTCTGGAAGCTCTGTCCGCCGTTCATGCTCAGATACAGTCCCACGCCGCCGCAGAGAATGCGGTTGGGTTCGGTCGGATGCACGGCGATCTCGCAGTTGAACCAGCCGTAGGTGCTGGTGAAACTCGGTGGATTGGTCGCGCTTGTTGTCCGCTCCCAGGTTGTGCCGGCATTGGTCGAGCGCATGACTGCGAAGGTCTTGTTTTGCAGGGGACCTTTCGCGCCGACGAGCAGTGCATACATGATGCCAGGCTGCGTCAGGCAGAGGTCCACCGCGATGCGGCCGATCGAATCCTTGCCGATGCCCATGTCGAGATCCTCCCAGGTCGCGCCGTTGTCGCTGCTGCGCAGCACTCCCGTGCCTTGCACCGCGGCATACATCACGCTGTCGATGGTCGGATGCAGCACGAGATCGTGCGCGATTCCCGTGCGCACGCGGACCCAGGTCTGCCCGGAGTCCATCGAACGGTACAGTCCCTGACGCGAGGCCGCGATGATGATATTGCCGTTTGTTTTGTGCACGCGAATGGAACCGATGTGTTTCATCGCACTGCCACCGAGCACTTCCCAGGTCGCACCAGCGTCGGTGGAACGAATGACGCCTACGCCCGGATAGCTGTCCGCGCTGCCGTTGGCCTCGCCGGTGCCGACGTAAATGATGTCGGGATTGTTCGGATCGAGGTCGATGCTTCCCATCGCCAGCGTGGGAAGATCGTCGGAGATCGGCTGGGCCTCGAAGGAGAGGCTCGTGCCGTTCACGGTTTTCCAGACACCGCCGTCCGCGGCAGTGAAGTACACGATGTCGGGGTTCATGGGATGGATGGCGATGCCGGTCAGGCGTCCGCCGATATTGTGCGGTCCGACATTGATCCAGTTCGCAGCCTTCGTGTTGCCTTCCTTCGAAAGTGCGACCGATGGCCGGTACACCGAAAGACGGCTGCTCTCGCGCCAGGCGTTTTCCCGCACGCCTTCGGGCACGTTGCCGTGTTCGTCCACACGATGCTCACGGAACCAGCGATAGCGCTCGCGCACCCAGCGTTCGCTGTCGCGGTACAGCGATAATTGTTCGCGGGGTTCGACGGAGTTGTAGGGGATGATGTGCTGCTGTGCGGCGAGCGGGAGGGTGCAGGCCAACAGCATGAAGAGGGGAGCGAAAAGCTTCATGGTGCGTGGTCGGATGTTGAAGAGAAAGGATCGGTCTTGGTAAAGAAGGCGAGAACGAAAGGAAGACCATTACCTCAATCTCCGGACGGAACTGGAAATATTCAAGGAAAATCGGACGCGCACCGGATTTCCATCATGGCGATATGCCGCCTTTAGCGCGCCGTCGTTACCGTGTCGCGCGGTCGTTACCGTGTCGCGCCGTCGATGCGCAACGCCCGCATGTCGATGGTCACGTCGCCTTCGGTGGAACGGATCGTGAGCGCACCGCTGCCCCGTTTGCTCTGCAGCCGCGGGCTGTCGAAAAGCATGTCTTCTTTCATCATGACGGATTCCCCGTTGACGGTGCGCGTGCCAGCGAATGTGAATGCAAACACGTCGCCGTCCGGAGTTGTGTAGCGGATGCTGGCATCCGATGCGAAACGGGACGTGTCAACTTTCGTCTCGCGGACGGCCTTGCGGAATTGTTCGTAGGAACCGGCGGTGTTGCGTCCAGCCACGTGCACGATCACGCCGTTTCGCTTGTGTGGAGAGAACAGGTGCTTCCCGAACATGCCGTCGACGATGCGATACGGGGCGAGCGGGTACACGGCCAGATACACGTCTCCGGTGTTGATGGTGATCCAGCCGGAGCGCGTGCTGTCGACGTCCATCTTTTTGTACTCGGGCGGGAGGAAACCGGCAACGAGGGGGAAGCGCGAGACCTGCCCGATATCGTACAGGGCGATGAGCGTGTTGCGGTGCTGGAAAACGTCTTCGAACGGAGAACCGGCAGCGGGCTGGGTGACGGTACCGAAATAAGAATCGAGCAGCCCGATGGCGCGGAGTGCGATTTCCGGACTGTGAGGAATGAAGGGGCGCAGACCCACGGGATCGAAATATGGGTGCATCACGAACAGCGTCGCCGGTTTCTGTGGATCTTTCGGAATCCAGGTAACATCCCAGCTGTGCTGTTCTCGTGGCTGCACCTGTCCGCCGGGAATGGAGCCCATCGCGAACAGCGGGTGCATGTACGTGTATCGCGGCACATCCTCCGCGTCTGTATCGTACGCTCCGGTCTTCGCGTACTTGCCCAGGTCGCTGCTGCGATAGCGTACCGCGCTGCGCTTGCGTTCCCAGGATTCATACGGTTCTGTCCGATTTATCGCCAGCTCCACGATTGCGTCGAGAGGAGTGAAGTCGCTGAGCGCAAGGAAGAACTGCTCGCGTCCGTAGACCTGCGGACCATCGCCGAAATACAGCCAGCCGGGACCGGACATGTCGCTGGCAACAGGATTGAGCAGCGAGGCCAGCATGTTTTCCCTCGCATGGGCGCCGCAGTAGGCGCCGTTGAGGTAGTCATGCGCGAAATCGGCGAGCAGCCATTGGGCCATCAGTTCGCTGCGCCGGCGCATGTCCTCGTCTGGGGCGAAATCCCGAAGCAGTACCATCGAAACAAGCATGAGCGCGGCATATGTCGGGGAATCGAACTGCCGCTGTCCCCGCTCGGTGACCTCCTGCATCCAATGCAGCAACCATGCGCGCGCATCGTTGCGGTTTTCGTTGAGGGAACGGCCGTTGTAAAACGCGGCATCCGTTCCTCCGAAATGGCACATGAGATACAGGGAACTGTAGTAGGCAACCTCCTCGTGTTCGCCGTCGAAGGGACGCAGAGGGAAGCTCGCCCAGATATACTCGATGCGTGCGCGCATCGAGTCGGGGAGGATGTCGTGCAGGCGCACATACACCGTGGTCATCCGGAAGCGCTCGGTCGGGTCCGGCGTGACGATGGTGGTCAGTTCCTCCAGCATGGCCAGACCGTCTGGCCGGGTCGCGGTTTCGAGCACACGCGCGGCCGCCGCGGCATAGTTCAGTCCGGTGTCGGCATCGCGAAAGAAGGCGAACACCGTGTCTTTCCGCGTCTCGATCGTCCGCTGTGCCTGTGCAGGCACGGCCAGCAGAAGCAGGACAAGCAGGGTGGAGCGACGGAGCAATGTCGGGATTGTCATGTCAGCGCATCTCCATTCCACTGATGTAGCCAAGACGGACAGAAAACGCCGACCAGGTCTTTCCACGATTGTTGGATACGAAGGATCCGTTTTCCGCACCGGCGTACACGCGTTCGGGTTTGTCGGTGTCGAAGAGCAGCGTGGTAATGTTGAAGTTTGTCAATCCTCCGCTCGAGAGTTCCCAGGTAAGACCAAGATCGCTGCTGCGCAGCACCCCCATGTCCACCGTCCCAAGCAGCAGCACGCGTTCCTCGATCGGATCGAAGGCGGCGCATTTGATCCGGCGGGAGGGAAGGGCCTCGCTGCGATTGGCCCAGAGGCGGCCCCCGTCAGTGCTGATCCGTATGCCGCCGTCCGGCACGACAGCAGCGAGAATATTGGACAGGCGCGGATGGCTGGTGATGCGGAAGATTTCCTCGCCGTTGAGACCGCTGCGGAACCAGGATGCGCCGTTGTCAGTGCTGCGGAACACACCATCGGCGGTTGCAGCGAGCATGGCGCTGGAGGTGAAGAGAAGGTCGGAAACATGCGTGCCGTCGGGGGACGGAAGACCCAGACTGCGGGCCGTCCACTGGCTGCCGTGATCGGAACTCACGAACACGCCGCGTGCGGTGGCGGCCCAGATCTCGGCACCCCGCAGGCGCACGGCGAGGACCGGGGGCATGTTCCACGCACTGATCAATTTCCAGCTCTCCCCGCCGTCGAGACTGGCGAGCACACCGTAATCGCTTGCAAGCACGATGCGCGTGGTATTCACGGGATCCACCGCCACACCGCTCACGGCGCTGGTGATCCACCCGAGATTCTTCCAGGTCACGCCACGGTCGTCGCTGCGTGCGAGTCCCTGGTACACTGGTGCTGCCTTCGCGATGTTCGTCGGGGGAGGGGCGAAGTAGAAACTGAAATAGAGCGAGCGTCCGTCTGCCGCCTCGGTACTGTTCTGCGCCAACAGCGGGTTGCCGGGAGCCAGCAGGACGAGCACGGCAAGGACAATGAAAGAACATGTCATTTGCAGGGAAACAGGTATTCTCATGTCAGTATTCCTCGCTGTCAACGCGCTGGATGTCGGCGCCGAGATCGCGGAGTTTGAGTTCGATTGCTTCATACCCCCGGTCGATGTGGTAGACGCGCAGTACTTCGGTGTTTCCTTTCGCGACCAGTCCCGCAATGAGCAGCGATGCGCTGGCACGCAGGTCGGTGGACATCACCGTCGCACCGGTGAGCCGGTCGAGCCCGTGGATCACGGCGGTATTCTTTGTCACATCGATATGCGCCCCGAGACGCTGCAGCTCCGGGACGTGGTTGAAGCGGTCGAAGTACACGGTGTCGGTGACGACGGTGCTGCCTTGGGCGACAGCCATCATCGCCATCCACTGGGCCTGCATGTCCGTAGGGAAACCGGGATAGATGGCCGTGGTGACGTTCACCGCTTCGAGCCGCTCCGGGGCGCGCAAGGTTACGTGGTCTTCGCCGGTTTCTATTTCGCAGCCCGCCTCGCGGAACTTTGAAAGCACGACGGTGAGCTGGGAAGGATCGACGCGCTCAAGCCTGACCTCACCGCCTGTGGCAGCAGCGGCGGCAAGGTATGTGCCCGCCTCGATACGGTCGGGAATATTCTTGTCGTTGGCGGAATGCAGCGTTTCGACTCCCTCGATGACGAGGCAGTTGCCCCCGATGCCGTCGATGTGCGCGCCCATGCGCTGGAGGAATAACGCGAGCTGCGTGATTTCGGGTTCGGTAGCCGCGTTGCGGATCACCGTCGTTCCCTTCGCCAGCACGGCCGCCATCAGGGCGTTCCCCGTCGCGCCCACACTCGAGATGTCGAAGCTGATATCCGCCCCGCGCAGACGGTCGGCCTTCGCGATGACATAGCCGGCTTCGATCTCGATCTCCGCACCGAGCTTCTGCATGGCCTTCAGGTGCAGGTCCACCGGACGCGGTCCCCACGCGCATCCTCCGGGATAGGAGACCTTCGCGTAGCCGAAACGGCCGAGCAGTGGACCGAGCACATAAAACGACGCCCGCATTTTCTTCACGAGATCGTACGGTGCCTCGTAGCTGCGGATGTTGCTTGTGTCGAGTTCGATGATGGTACCGGGATGCCGCACCTCAACGCCCATGGTTTCGAGCAGGGTGGACATGGTGGTGATGTCGCGGAGACGGGGTGTGTTCTCCAGTCGGCATACGCCGTCGGCAAGCAGCGTCGCAGGCATGAGTGCGAGCGATGCATTTTTGGCGCCGGAAACGGCAACCGAACCGCTGAGGCGATTGCCTCCTCGAATAATGAATTTGTCCATGTGATGTTGAGCGTCCGCTGTGATGGTGACCGTCCCTGCCACGGGGCCGATTCGTTCGGAACACAGTAATGTACGAAGCATGCGTGACTCATTGCAATGTGCGCACAGAGACCGGATCCCGCTCTGACCTCGACATCCAGGGCGGAAGGACGGCCTGCCGCGCCGTAGCGGAGCGTAGCGACGCGAAGGCGGGAAGGACGGAAGGACGGAAGGGCGGCCTGCCGCGCCGTAGCGGAGCGTAGCGACGCGAAGGCGGGAAGGACGGAAGGACGGGCCGCGCCCGCCGAAGCGTCGCGCAGCGACGCGAAGGCGGGGTTGTCGCGGAAGGTGGGGAATGGCTATATTCCTTCGATCATGTTTCAACCACGGAGGACGTGGGCGCAAGGCGTCCGCGGAACAACATGGCTTCCTACGGAACCTACTTTCTCAAGGCGCTGAAAAATCCCGTGAGCCTGGTGCTGCTGGGCGGACTCGGCGCCATCAGTCTCGTCTCCATGAATCCGCTTCCCCTGATCCTGGGACTCGCCGGAAAGGCGCTGTTTGTCGGCGTTGCGCCGGCCCTGCCGGTCTGGCGGAACTTTGTTGATGGGAGGGAGCGGGCCGTTGCGCTGGTTGAGGAGTCCGACCGGACCAACCGGCTGCTCGAGGCCTTGCCTGCGGCAGAACAGCAACGGTACCAGAACCTGCGTGTGCTGGGGGAAGGCATTCGGAAGAACTACGCACAGTACAGCGACGCGAGCCGGGATTTTCTCGCGCAGATGTCCTCGCGCATCGATGACATGCAGGAACGCTTTCTTCGTATGCTGATCGCCAAGGACAGCTACGCAAAGCATCTCGCCACGAATACCACGGTGGAACTCGACAGACGGATCGCCGCGCTGGAGGACGAGATCGCCACAGCCGATGAGCGCGTGGGGGCCGTCAAGCAAAAACAGCGCGCGGTGCTCGAGCAGAGGCGCGAGAAGCTGCGCAAGGCGGAAGATGATAGCGCGCTCCTCGAGGCACAACTCGGCACGCTCGAGGAAATGATGCTGCTCGTCAAGGAGCAGTCCATCACGATGAGAGAACCAGAGGAAATGACCGCCCAGCTCGACGGGATCATGACCGAAATCGAACACACCGAATCCACTGTTGCCGCGATCGAGACTTCGTTCGATCTTGCTTTTGACAGGGCGCTCGCCGCATCGACGTCCGATAGTGCGAACCCGCCCGAGAACATATCGCGATAAAGCGTCGCATCTCGCGAGATACACAGCTCATCTCGATAAGCCACAGCTCGTCTCGATTACCCACAGCTCATCTCGATAACCCACAGCAGTCCATCCAATCCGGAGTCGTGACCATGTCGGAACAGAATAGAAAGCGTCTCGAGGAAATGCGCGCCCTGGCGCTGCAGGGCGGAGGCGAGAAACGGGTGAAAGCCCAGCATGACAAGGGCAAGTTCACGGCGCGGGAGCGGCTCGACATCCTGCTTGACCGTGGCAGTTTCGAGGAAATCGACGCCTTCGTCAAGCATCGGTCCACTGATTTCGGACTCGACAAACAGCACTATCTTGGCGATGGGGTGATTACCGGTACCGGCACCATCGACGGAAGACTGGTCTTTGTGTTCAGCCAGGACTTCACCGTTTTCGGCGGGTCGCTCTCGGAGACACACGCCGAGAAGATCTGCAAGATCATGGACATGGCAATGAAAGTCGGCGCCCCGGTCATCGGTCTCAACGATTCCGGCGGCGCCCGCATCCAGGAAGGCGTGGTAAGCCTTGGCGGATATGCGGACATATTTCTCCGCAATACGCTTGCCTCAGGTGTGATTCCGCAGATCAGCGCGGTCATGGGTCCCTGCGCCGGCGGAGCGGTGTATTCGCCGGCCATCACCGATTTCGTGTTCATGGTCGAACACAGCAGTTACATGTTCGTCACCGGGCCGAACGTCGTGAAGACTGTCACGCATGAGGACGTTACCTCCGAGGACCTCGGCGGGGCGATGACCCACGCCTCGAAAAGCGGCGTGGCGCATTTCGCCCATGAAAACGAGGTGCACTCACTCATGGCCGTCCGGCGACTGATGGGCTTCCTTCCGCAGAACAATGTGGAGTGTCCCCCGCGCGTCCCACCCACCGACGACCGCAACCGCCGTGACGAATCCCTGCAAGACATCATTCCCGACAATCCCAACAAGCCCTACGACATCAAGGAAGTGATCACGGGCACGGTCGATCACGGCGATTTCATGGAAGTGCAGGAGCATTACGCGCCGAACATCGTTGTGGGCTTCGCGCGCTATGACGGCCGTCCCGTGGGCATCGTGGCCAACCAACCGGCCGTGCTGGCCGGCGTGCTCGATATCGACGCGTCACTCAAGGCGGCGCGCTTCGTGCGTTTCTGCGACTGCTTCAATATTCCGCTCGTCGTATTCGAAGATGTCCCCGGCTTCCTTCCCGGTACGGAGCAGGAGTGGCGCGGCATTATCAAACACGGAGCGAAACTGCTGTATGCCTTCGCCGAGGCCACGGTGCCGAAAATCACCATCATCACCCGCAAGGCCTACGGTGGCGCCTACGACGTCATGAACTCCAAGCACATCCGCGGCGATTATAACTATGCATGGCCTTCGGCGGAGATCGCCGTGATGGGACCGAAGGGTGCGGTGGAAATTATTTTCAAAAAGGAAATTTCCGCTGCGAAGGATCCGGAGAAAGCGCTCGACGAGAAAATCAACGAGTACCGGGAGAAGTTCGCAAATCCCTTCATCGCTGCGGAGCGGGGATTCATCGACGATGTGTTCGAATCCCGGGACACCCGACCCCGCATCATCCGTGCCCTCGAGATCCTCGAGAACAAAGCCGACACGAATCCACGGAAGAAACACGGGAACATCCCGTTGTGAATATGATAGCTAATGGCTGATAGCCATTCAGTTATTATCGGACGAGGATTGTCCGCGCCACGGTTCCGATTTCCCCATACCCACGAAGAA
>JAGTUZ010000141.1 GCA_018224415.1 Bacteroidota bacterium
GGAACACACCACTGAGCAATGCCACGCCCACGATCATCAAGGCATATTGCAGCAGGGTTTCCGAAGTGAGATCCGACTGCAGGCCGTCGACGGCGTCGCGAATGATGATGGGTGCGATGACGGCGAATACAGTGGACAGGAAAATGTAGAGCACGCCGCGGAGCAGCGTCGCGCGGTAGCGGCGGAAATACGGCACGCGCCGGAGCAAGGACTTCACGACACCCCCCAGTCGACAAGAATGTCCCGCACTTCGTGCCAGTCCTGCGCCACCGCGTCGGCTGCCGTTCGATCCTCTGTGTTTTCGTGGTGGTAGCGTCCGCTCTCGTCCCCTCGGAAAAGTATGGACCGCATTCCCATGGCCCTGGCTCCTGCGATATCGGTGCGTTCGATGTCACCGATATGTACCGCCTGCCCGGCAGACGCGCCCGCCGCTGCGAGCGCGCGTTCGAACATCATTGGATGGGGCTTCGATACTCCTGTCTCGTCACTGAACACCATGTCGCGGAAAAAGCCCGCGATGTCGTGCTGTTCGAGCACCCGCCTCAACACGCGTCCGGGTGAGAAGGCCGTGTCGGAAATCAGCACCAGGGGCACGCGTGCCGCGAGCTCGGCGAGTGCCTCGGCGCATCCGGGCAGAAGGCCCGGCATGCCCTCGAGGATGCTGTCCTCGATCTGCGTGATCATGCGCGCGTGAGCGTCCTCAGGAACTTCGATTCCGAGAAAGCGCCAGATCACATCGAGACTCTCGGCCGCGCGCATCGTGCGCTGCTCGCCATGCCAGTGCCGCTCGAAGGTCTCGTACGAATGCTCGAAGGCCGCGGCGACCTGTTGCTCGTCCCACGGCCGACCCACGCGGTTGAACACCTCGGCCATGGCCTGGTTACGCGCAGCGCGCCGGCGTTCGCCGTTCCGCGAATCGACGATGGTATTCCAGAAATCGATGGTGATGGCTTGTATCATGCTCATGGCTCACAACAAGGAAAAGCAGCGAAAAGCTCCCGATCCGGGACGTGGATGCGGGAGCTTTACGTCTGGGCAGTAACGGCGGTCAGCCGATCATGGCAAATCCGGTGTACGGCTGCAGGGGTTTCGGCACGATGATCTTTCCATCAGGCGTCTGATAGTTCTCGAGAATCGCGACCATCAGGCGGGAGGTCGCAAGACCGGAGCCATTCAGCGTGTGCACGAACTGCGGCTTGCTGCCCTGCCCTTCGGGACGAAAGCGGATGTTCGCGCGACGGGCCTGATAATCCTCGAAGTTGCTGCAGGACGATGCCTCGAGCCAGGCGCCCTCGGCGGGCGACCACACCTCGATGTCGTAGGTCTTGGCCGAGGAGAAGGATGTGTCGCCGGTGCAGAGAAGAAGCACCCGATACGGGATTTCCAGCAGTTGCAGCACACGCTCGACGTTGCCCACAAGCGATTCGAGTTCGTCGTAGGAGTGCTCGGGACGCACGAACTTGACAAGCTCGACCTTGTTGAATTGATGCACACGCAGGAAGCCCTTCGTCTGCTTGCCGTAGGAACCGGCCTCACGTCGGAAGCAGGCGGAGTATCCGCAGAAATACGTCGGCACCTGCGCCTCGTCTAGAATCTCGTCGCGGTACATGTTCGTGATCGGCACTTCGGCCGTCGGGATCAGATAGAGGTCGTCGTCGGCGCAGCGGTACATGTCCTCCGACATTTTCGGCAACTGGCCGGTCCCGTACATCGATTCGGTGTTCACGACAAATGGCGGAAACACCTCACGATAGCCATGCTCGCGCAAGTGGGTATCAAGCATGAAATTGATCAGCGCGCGTTCGAGCGTGGCTCCCTGGTTGACGTAGAGCGGGAAGCCGCTGCCGCTGAGCTTGGCACCGCGGTCGAAGTCCAGGATGTCAAGCTTGCGACCGAGTTCGACATGGTCCAGCACAGGATGTTCGGGATCCTCGTTGATCCCCATCGTGTGCTCGGGAATCCACGACCGCAGTTCGAGGTTGTCGACGGCGCTGCCGCCGACGGGCACGCTCTCATGGCAGATGTTCGGGAGCATCAAAAGCCCTTCGCGCAACCCCGCGTCGACGTCACGGAGTTCCTCGTCGAGTTCCTTGATGCGGTCGGAGACGATCTTCATCTCCGCGATCTTTCCGTCGGCGTCCTGCTTCTCTTTCTTGAGCCGCGCGATGTCCTGCGACACGACGTTGCGGGTATTCTTGAGCTGCTCCACTTCGACGATGATGTCGCGGCGACGGGTGTCGGCTTCCAGCACGGCGTCGACGCTGCCCTTTTCATTTTTGTTCCGCACGGCCTGCCGGATAACATCCGGTGCTTCGCGCAGGCGCTTGATGTCAAGCATGTGTCCTGTCCAGATTGATGGTAGTCAATGAAACCTGCTGTCGCTCAGCAGGTCGGTATGCGACGCCCCGTCGCGCAGTTGCTGCCGCATGCGCCCGAGGCCACGCGCGGTGTCGCTCAGGCGCTCTCCGCAGGCCGCCTCGAACTTGAGCGTGATAAAGGTACTGTCGGGCGGACGGTTGGCGGACTGGCCGATCTCCTCCGAGGTCGTCGGTGAGATCAGCGCGGGGTCGAAGCCAAAAATTTCGGCAATTTTTCGCGCAAATGAAAAACGGTCGAGCGATTCGGGTCCGCTGACGTGATAGACACCACTGCATGAGCGGTCGAGCAGTTGCAGGATACCGAAGGCCAGATCGTCGGCCAATGTGGGATTGCCCCGTTGGTCGTCCACCACGCGAAACGGCACACCTTTTTCCAGTTGCTCCAGCACCCAGGTGACGAAGTTCGACCGCACATCGTATCCTGTACCGTAGAGCACCTGCGTGCGCACGACGATGCCCGCGACGGGACCGGTCAACAGGGCGTTCTCCGCCGCGAGCTTGGATTTGCCGTAATAGCTGACCGGCTTGGGACGCGAATGCTCATCGTACGGTGCCGAGCGTCCGTCAAAAACATAGTCGCTGGAAAGCTGCACGATGCGACAACTCTCGATGCGCCGTGCCGGAATCATGAGATTCTTGAGACCATCGACGTTCAGGCGCCAGGTTGCCTGCCGGTCCTCCTCGCAGGCGTCGACGTTTGTCATCGCCGCGGTGTTGACAATCACGTCCGGCCGGTAGGCCGAAACAAGACTTTTGACGTCCGCCAGCAATGTGATGTCAAGCTGCTGGTAGTCGAATCGGTTGTTGATGAAAAACGTGCGTGGCGCGAGATCGGTCAGCAGCAGCTCATGCCGCGACTCCCGGCCAAAGGCGAGTGCCAGCTTCTGCCCCAGCAGACCGTGCGCCCCGGTGATCAACACCCTCATGATACCCCCTCTTTGGCGAGCCAGGCACGCAGTCCGCGCAGTCCGTCGGAACCGGGAATCCCAGCGACAAAGGACGCCGCCTGCGCGGCACGCGCGGCTGCGGTACCCACATCGGTACCGCGCGCGAGTTCGAAGGCCAGCGTACTGCCGAAGGTGTCTCCGCAGCCGGTAGGATCGATGGGATGCGTGGACGTGACGGCCGGGACATGCCACTGCTCATCGGGTGATAAAAAGACATCCGCACCCTGTTCTCCTTTCGTCAGCACGAAGAAGCGCGGCGCTGCGGTGTCGA
The DNA here is from genome assembly GCA_018224415.1 of Bacteroidota bacterium. Taxonomy (GTDB): domain Bacteria; phylum Bacteroidota; class Ignavibacteria; order SZUA-365; family SZUA-365; genus SZUA-365. The sequence continues at coordinate 3,597 of JAGTUZ010000141.1, forward strand.
ACACCGCGCGGATTCGCTCCTGTTGACTTTCGCCGGGCACAAGCGCCGCAAACTCCCGTTCGTTGCACTGAAGGACGTCGCCGACACGCAGCCAGTCGCGCCAGCACGCTGCGGGCGCGGGCTCGCGCCTGCCGTCGTCATGGACGCGGTACGCGATCATGTGCAGGTCCACATACACCAGACGCCCTTCCCCGCGCAGGCGTGCGGCGGTGTCGAGCGTGACGTCGTGGCCTGTCATCATGTTGAGATATACAAGATCGCAGTCCGGCAGTACGGCATCGATAGACCCGGAAGGAATAGAACCGAGACTGCGCACAAGCTGCGTATTGTATTGCGAAGGGGATTCATGGAAGAGGCGGACACGGGTATTGTCATGTGGCACCTCCCAGCAATGGGAGAAATCTGCTTCGGGATGTCCGGCCTCGATCTCGTGCAGTACGGAGGCGGCGTCGTGTCCATAGGGAAACAGCGGCAGCAGCCGGTCGCCCTCGTCCACAAGCGAGGCGAAGGTACTCACAGGAAAGGTGATGCCGCCCGGCGTGTGGTACACCGCTCCTTCATGACTGTGGATTTCGTCGAGGACGAGATGACCAAGCACCAGAATGGTCATCGCGCGGGCCGCCCGTCTCCCTGTTGCGTTTCGTTTCCACCCTTGCTCCCGCCTTCCGGCTGCGCGTTGCTGCCAGGCGCGATACCCAGTTCGCGTTCCCGTTTTTCGAGCTCCTCCAACCTGCGCTGGAGTTCGCGCATTTTGCGCACATAGGCTGACTGCACCGGTTCCTCATCTTCGAAGTCCTCTCCGGCAAACACGCGCCCGAACAGCCAATGCTCGCGCATGGCATGGATGGCGCGGGCGGTCTGTTGCGCCGCGTTCCCCGTCTCATAGGTGACGTCGGTGAGGGCGTTCAAAAACATCGTCAGGGAATCGTACAGCGCCCGGTCGTTCATGAGCAGGCCCAGGGTCCCCTCTCCCTCGTCGACCTTGCCAAGAATCGATGCGGCACGGTCGGTGAGACGAACCGTATGGCTCATCGCCGTGTCGGCCTTGATCGCGAAGGCATCGAGGGTCTGGACACTCTGGGAGACCAGATCGGTCAGACGGGCGAGCTGCTGGCTGGTCTGCCGCAGACCTTTCTCTGCCTCCACCGTGACGGAGAGCATGCGTACGTACAGTTCATCGTCGTTCAGCAGCTTGCCGATGGTGCCGCTGCCGCTGTTGAGCCTGTGCAGCAGAGTGTTGAGTTCGCCTGACACCTGCTTGACCGTATCAGCGATGGAAATGAAGTTGTCGGCGATACTGCTGAGCGCGAACGGAGGTACCCCGTGAATGAAACCGTAATCAGGGATTTCCGCCTCCTCGGGGGAACCGATACTGACACTGATGAACTTGTTTCCGACCAACCCCTCCTGTTTGATCTCGGCATAGGAATCGGTCTTGATAAACTGGTGCACGGACCGGTCGATACGGAGGAGAAGACGGATGGAATCCGCGTTCGATGTCAGCGTGATGTCGGTCACCGTGCCGACGCTGTAGCCGGAGAGCATCACGGTTGCCCCTGGCTTGACTCCCTCGACGTTTGCGAAATTGACCTGTACGTAGAACGCTCGACTGAACATCTGGCTCTTCTCCCCGATGAAGAAGATACCGACGGAAAAGGCGAGCACGCCCACGAAAATAAGGAAACCGACGCGTGCGCGTGAAAGATTGGTTTTTCTCATGCCATCACCTGAAAGAACGCCTTGGTTGTGGGATCGCTCGCGCGCTTGAGTTCTTCGAAGGTGCCCTGCACCTGGAACGCGCCCGTTTCTAGAATGTAGATCCTGTTCGCGATGACGCGTGCACATTCGAGATCATGTGTCACCGTGATCGACGTGATGCCGAACTGCTCTTCGAGGTTGAGGATCAGTTCGCTGATCTCGCGCGCAGTGATCGGATCGAGCCCGGCCGTCGGTTCGTCGTACAGGACAAGGTCAGGACGCGTGATGATGGCCCGCGCAAGGCCGATCCGTTTTTTCATGCCCCCGGAAAGTTGCGCAGGCATCCTGTCCACGACCTCCTCCAGTCCGACCAGCCGAAGCTGTTCCATCACCCGCTCGCCGATTTCCTCGTCGTCGGCGTCGGTGTGCTTGCGGAGCGGAAATTCGAGGTTTTCCCGCACCGAGAGCGAATCGTACAGCGCGGCGTATTGGAAAACATAGCCGATGTGCTTGCGCAGGTCGTTGAGTTCTCCGGGTTTCATGCCCATCACCTGCTTGCCCATGACCTCGATGCTGCCTCGCTCCGGGACCAGCAGCCCGACGATGCTTTTGAGAAGCACCGACTTGCCGATGCCGCTGCGCCCGAGAATCACGTCGCTCGAACCCTTGTGCACCTGCATGCTCACACCTGTGAGCACATGAAGGTCGTCGAAGGACTTCCATACATCTATCACGTCAATGAGAACGTTGTCTTGCGGCTGGTTCATGAGCCTGAACCCAGCAGGAGCAGCGTGAGCTGAATGATGATCATATCAAGAAAGATGATGTTGAGCGAGGCGAGCACGACAGCCGTCGTGGCTGCGCGTCCGACTCCCTCGGTTCCGCGCGTGGTGTTGAAACCCTGGTAGGCGCCGATGATTCCAATGATGTACCCGAAGGCGATGGTTTTTCCCACGCCGGGAATGATGTCATTGAATTCCAGGCTCTGCAGCACCTCGGTGAAATACAGCTGCATGCTGGAGTCGTACGAAATCCATTCGGCGAGGTACCCGCCGAAAATGCCGAGAAAATCGACGTAGGCCGTCAGGAGCGGCAAGATGAGCGAACAGGCGACCACGCGCGTGACAACAAGGTAGTTGAAGGGATCGACGCCCGAGACTTCGAGCGCATCAATCTGTTCGGTCACTTTCATTGATCCGACCTCCGCACCGATGCCGGAGCTGACGCGTCCCGCCACGATGAGTGCCGTGATCACCGGGCCGAGTTCGCGCACGATGGTCAGCGCGAGCATGGCCGGGAGAAAGCCCCCTGCCCCGAAACGGTCCAGTGTCGGTCGCGTCTGCAGGGCGAGGATGAGTCCCATGATCAGGCCGACAATCGTCAGCAGTGGGATGGACTTCGCGCCCAGATCGTCGAGATGCTTCCGCACCTGTCCCCACTCATACGGAGGGACCAGCACGTAGCGGAAAAAACGCAGCCCAAACATGGTGATGGCGTACACCTGCTCCATGGAGGAACGTATCCGCCGCATCATCATCGCTCGATACGAAATATTCGACTCGCTCATACTGCTTCCGAAAATGCTGCTGTGGACACATCACAAATTATCTGTTTCACACCCAATTTCCAACCTTTCGGATCTATCCATTTCCATCTCCGCCGTCCTCCCCCCTGTGCTCTTGCCCGAACTCCCGCAACCAATACCGCACCTCGCTGTCGCTGACCGCACGCGTCTTGAGATGCATCTCCACCGCATCGCTCTTTTCCGAGCTTCGGTCCGTAATGAATTCCTGTGCTGAAAGCAGGCGGGCGCCGCAACTGGCCGCATGGGCGCGCACCTCGTTGTCGGACGAGACCACGAGACACATGCGTGGATGACTGTCCTGCTCGAGCTGGTAACGGATCCAATCATCCGCTGTCCGCGTCAGGGAAAACACAACCGTCAAGGCGCTCCCGCCACCGACGGTGTCACCGTGTCCGTCGAAGACGATCACCACATGCCCCTTGTCCCTGTTCCGCCTGCGTACGAATTCCACCAGGCCTCGACGCGCCGCATCCGAATTGGATTTCATCAGTCGCTGCAGCCGGCTGATCTTGAGCAGCACGTTGTAGCCGTCGATGTATGTCCGCTTGTATTCCATCTATCCCAAACAAAACGAATACGCAAAGCATTCGCAAGGCTCAGAGATTGCCCCGCCGTTCCTGTTCGCGCTCGATCGATACGAAGAGGGCCTTGAAGTTACCCTTTCCGAAACTCTCCGCGCCCTTGCGCTGGATGATCTCGATAAACAGTGTGGGACGATCCTCCACCGGCTTGGTGAAGATCTGCAGCATGTAGCCCTTGTCGTCACGGTCAACGAGGATGTTGAGCTTTTGCAGCGGTTCGAGATCCTCGTCGATGGGACCCACGCGGTCGAGCAGATCGCTGTAGTAACTCTCCGGAATGTCCAGGAATTCAACGCCCTGCGCGCGCATCCTGCTGATCGTCTCCACGATATCGTCTGTCTCGATGGCTACGTGCTGCACGCCCGGACCGTTGTGGAAGGTGATATACTCCTCGATTTGCGAGCGCTTGAGTCCCTTGGCGGGCTCGTTGATGGGAAATTTGATCCACTTGGAGTGGTTGGACACCACCGTGGAATGCAGCGCGGAATACTGGGTGGAAATATCATTGTCGTCGAAGGAGACGAACCGCGAGAAGCCGAACACGTCGACGTAGAAATTCACCCACTGGTCCATCTGGTTCCAGTCCACGTTCCCGACGATATGATCGATGTGCTTGAGGCCCACCGGGCGCGCCAGCGTGTCTTCCGGTGTGGACTGAAAGCCCGGGAGAAAGGGACCGGCATAATCGAGGCGCTCGACAAACGTATGCACCGTGTCGCCGTACGTGGCAACGGTTGCGACCTTGACCTTGCCGTTGGCGTCTTCGATCACATGCGGTTCCGCCACGGGCTTCGCCCCGCGCTCGACGGTCGTCCGGAAACAAAGCTCCGTATCGCTCGTCTCCAGCGCGATATCACGCACGCTGTCGCCGTGCCGGCTCAAGAATGGGATGATGCCGTCGTCGAGAAGAGGCGTCGTGAGCACGAATCGTACCTTGTCCTGCTGCAGCGCGTACGAGACGCGGTCGCGCACACCGGTTTCCGGTCCGAGATAGCCTACGAGGGAAAATCCGAAGGCCTGGCGATAGAAGTACGCCGACTGCTTGGCGTTGCCACAGTAGATTTCTACATGATGGACGGCACGCAGAGGGAGAACGTCCTGGCTGAGTTCATGGGTTTCGACCTGCATTCAACTACTCCGTATATCTGTTCAACGTAAATGTTATTCGCTTTCCTCGAGAACGCGGACGAACTGCAACACGGTTTCCATGTCGATGTTCGTGCAGCGGATGCGCCGCAGCGTTCCCGGCGATGTATCAATGAAGATACGAATTGTCCGGATAATAATCTCGGCGGCGACGTCCTTGGGCACGCCGAAGATGCCGGAACTGATCGCGGGAATGGCGATGCTCGCGCAGCCGAGCGTTTCACCGAGCTCGAGGCTGTTGCGCACGGCAGAGGCGAGCAGTTCGCGTTCGCCGCTCTCGCCGTCGTCCCATATCGGCCCGACGGCATGGATCACGTAGGTGGCGGGCAGTTCGCCGGCGCCGGTAAACGCGGCACCGCCGGTGCGCACACGTCCGATACGCCGGCTTTCCTGCGCGATGATTTCGCCTCCGCTCTGAACGATGGCCCCCGCAACGCCACCGCTATGGTCGAGGGACTCGTTCGCGGCGTTGACGATGGCGTCAACGGTTTCCTCGGTGAGATCACCGTGCACGATTTCTACACGAACGCCATTCCATTCCCGCGAGGACAGGGTTTTCCCCGGCATGCATTTCCTTAGTTATAGGGTGGGTAACGAATTCTTCCAAAAGATGTGCAATGCAGCGACCAAATGAAAGCCCATGGCGTGAAGGGAACTGTCCGGATGGAGGGGAAACTGTCCGGATGGAGGGGAAACCGTCCGCCAAGACACTCCAGGAGCACATGACGAACGGTTCTCGAGGGTGGGTAGGTCAGGGGGAGAAGAATCAACAGTCCGCGTCGGCGGGTGCGCATTGCCTCGGCGGACCGGGATTCATCGAGAGAGAGAGAGAGAGGAGAGATAGAGTGAATCCCCGGCCCGCGTCGGCGGGTGCGCGTTACCTCGGCAAGCCGGGGATTCAGGAGAGAGAGATCTATGCGGCCAGGGGCAGGTGCAC
>JAGTUZ010000142.1 GCA_018224415.1 Bacteroidota bacterium
CAGGCATTTTTACAGGAAGACATTCATGAGCGAACTCATCAACAACTCGGAGCGGCGCAAGGAGCTGCTCAAGCACATGATCCGCGAACTGCACGGGGGCAGCGCACCCGAGCAGGTGAAGGCGCGGCTCGCCGAGCTTCTCGGCGGCATTCCCTACGGGGAGGTGGTGGAGGTTGAGCAGGAGCTGATTGCCGAAGGCATTTCCCAGGCGGAGATTCAGGAATTCTGCGACATTCACACGGCGGTGCTCGATGGACAGATCGACCACAGCATGGCGAAGCTTGTGCCGCCCGGACATCCGGTCGACACGTTCACGAAGGAAAACGAGGCACTCGCGGCAGTCACAGGTCGCGTCATGGCGCTGGTCGAACGCCTCGAGAGCCTGCCGGCCGGGGATGTGCCGCAACGTGTGCTCGAATTGCGCGCGATGTTCAACGAACTCGGAGACGTGGACAAGCATTACCGGCGGAAGGAGAACCTGCTGTTTCCGTATCTCGAACAACGCGACATTACGGGTCCGCCCACGGTCATGTGGGGCAAGCATGACCAGATCCGCGAGGCGCTCAAGGCCGCGCGCGAGGCGCTCGCGGTGGCGGCCGATGCGACGCCCGGCGAACTCGCCGCGGTATCGGCGAAGCTGCTCGTCCCTGCCGTGCGCGGCGTCGACGACATGATCATGAAAGAAGAGCAGATCCTCCTTCCCATGTGCATGGACACGCTCACCGATCTCGAATGGTACGAGATCCACCGCCAGACGCAGGAAATCGGCTTCTGCCTGTACGACCCGCAGGTGGAGTGGGCACCGCGGAACATCGATGTCCCGCCTGCCGCCGAGGTACAGGGCGATGGGGTGCGCATGCCGAGTGGCATGCTTTCCCCGGCGGAACTGACATCCATTCTCAACACCGTGCCGTTTGATCTCACCTTCGTCGACGCACACGACAAGGTGAAGTACTTTACCCAGGGCACCGAACGCATCTTCGACCGCAACCGCGCCATTCTCGGACGCGACGTGCGCCTGTGCCATCCGCCCTCGAGCGTGAACATCGTTGACCAGATCATCGAGGATTTCCGGAGCGGCCGCGAACACAGCGCGCCGTTCTGGATACAGATGCACGGGAAATTCATCCACATCGAATACTTCGCCGTGCGGGATCCGCAAGGGAAGTACCTCGGCACGCTCGAAGTCTCGCAGGACCTGACCGCCAAGCGGGCGCTCGACGGGGAACAGCGACTGCTTTCGTATGGCGGGACACCGGCGGCCGATACGGCTCCGGGTGGGCCTCCAACGGCAGCACCCGGGACACATGCCCGCGTCGCCCCGGGCGATCCGCCTCCTCCTGGACACGAGCCTCCGACCGCGCGCGAAACGCGTCCCGACTGGGCCTCGGACGCGGCCATCGCACAGCGAGTGGACGCGACGGCACTGCTCGACCAGGGCGCCAATCCGCTGACTGCTGTCATCGACACGCTGGCACGCATGGCGGGGGGAGATGTGCTGCGCATGCAGGCACCGTTCTATCCCGCGCCGATGGTCGACGCCCTTCGCTCGCAGGGACACGGCGTCTGGGGCGAGGAACTCCCCGGCGCCTGGGCGCTCTGGGTGCGGAAAATGCAATGATCGTGTAGGCGCGGTTCGCGAGCCGCCTGGACATGCCCATCGATAGCACCATGGAGGGGCGGTTCTCGAACCGCCCCTCTTGCATCTTTCGTGAGAAAAGCAGACTATATGGTATTAGATGGTATCACCCGGGGGTTTGCCATGGCGAATCGATTTACCGTAACGCTCCGTATCGTCGTGCTTTTCGGTCTTGTACTTCTCCCGTTGCTCCCTGCCGATCTCGCGGCGCAGGCAACGCTGGATTTCCGGCGCGTCGAAGTGCGCTGGCCGGAAGTGGACTTGGTGTTCGTCACGCGCTGCAACGACACCGTCGCGTTCCCTGCCGACAAGGCCGATGTGCATGTGCTCGACAACGGCGTTCCACGCGCCGTCACCGCGCTGCGGACCGTCGGCGACGAGACCGTCGCGACCATTTCGGGCCAATGCCCGAACGGGGGCGCGAACCGCGTGCAGCTTGCGGTGACGCTCGCCTGCGGCACCACCGCGGCGTCGAGCCTGACCTATTCCCCTCCGTATGATCCCATGGCCTTCCGCACGCTGCGCATCGTGCCGGGCGGCGACATCCTTCCCGCCGGCCGGCAGGGACGCATCCCCGTGCGGTTGCTCGATGCCGCGGGAGGACCCAACATGAAGCAGTACACGGTGCGCATTGCCATCGATACGACCATCGCCAGGCCGATCGGCGTCTCGGCGCCCGCGGGCACGCTGCTCGAGGCGAATCCCCCGTCGTACTCGGCGGCGCCGCTCCGGGAGATCACCTTCGACTTCCCCGCGCCCGGACGGGCAAACGACACGGGTCTGCTCTTCTATATTGATGTCGACGTGCCGTGGAGGGCGGATTCCGCCTGCACGCAGCTGCAGCTTCTGCCGCGCGGGGGTGTGGAAGACGGCATGAACTGCACGCGCCTGGCCTTCGAGAATGTGACGCTGTGCGCGAAGCCACCCGCGCCCCGCCTGGTCTGCGACGGCGGCGCCGGACCCGACACGCTGCGCTGGAACGCCGCGGCAGGTACATACTATCCAGATCCGTACATCTTCAAACCCGTGCTGCGCAACGTCGGCACCGACGAGGCCCGCACGCCGGTGTTCCGCCTGCAGTGGAACCCGGACGATCTCGTCTTGCGTCCCGGTTTTCGTGACACGGTGGTCGGTCGTCCGTCGCGCGTTCCCCCCGGTGCCACCTGTGACGCCGAATGGCGCTTCGACGTGCCGGAAAAAGCCGCCTCTTCTCACGTCACGCGCGTCACGGCGGTGGTGGAGTATCCCGGCGGAGAAACCGTCATCTGCGCGCGCGACGTCGTTTTGCTGCGCGACCCCTTCGCCGTCCTCGGCTGCAGCGCCCAGGCCGCGTCGGTGGCGTGGAACGATGTGCTGAACCGATACGTGCCGATGCCGCTTCCACTCACCGTCGCCGTGCAGAACACCGGGGACGCAACAACGGACACGGTGTTTGTCGAGGCCCTGCTCCCCGACGGCCTGGCCTTTGCCCGGGGCGACGCCGCGGTCAAGACCCTCACCCCTGCCGTGCTTTCGCCCTTCTCCGGTGGCAACGCGGAGTGGAACCTCACGCACGGACGCACCGAGGAGGAGAAGTCCTACGAAGTAATCATTCGTTGCTGGACATCCGCGATTCCCGCAACCGAGTGTCGCGCGACGGTCACCATTCCCGCCGCCGCGCCCGGACCCTTTGCCTACACCCTGACCGCCTCCGGAGCCACGATGTTCTGCGAGGGGGATTCGGTGATTCTCGATGGAGGGGACAGTTTTGTCTCCTGGCTGTGGTCCACCGGCGACACCGTGCGGACGCTGTCCGTCACCACTTCGGGCCTGTACTGGTGCGAAGTGCGCGATGCCGCGGGGCGCACGGGACGCAGCGACACGATCGCCGTCACCGTCTGGCCGCTGCCGTCCGCGCCGTCCATCACCCGCGATGGCGACGTCCTTCGCGCGACAGGCGCGGCGTCACTGCGCCGCCAGTGGTATCGCGACGGCTGGCCGATGGCAGGAGAAACCACCGACACCCTGCGGCTCTTCGACACGGGAAGCTACACGCTCCATGTGTTCAGCGAACAGGATTGCGAATCCGTCTCGAAGCCCTTCGACGTCACGGTGCTCGCCGTTGGCGATGTCGGAGCGGCGACGTTCCTGCTGCGCAGCTGGCCGGAACCGACGGCGGGACAGATCACCATCGAGGCGGTCATTCCTCCGGGACGGCATGTCACGCTCAGGTTGACCGACATTCTCGGCCGCGGCGAACTGCTGTATGACGGCGTCCCGGCAGGTGGCCGGATCGTGCTGCCGCTTTCGCTGTCGGGCCGTGCCGCCGGCATCTGGCTGCTGACACTCTCGGGCGCGGGCGAACGCATCACGCGCCGCATCACGCGCCTGTAACATATCGGATACTGTCGTGTTCATCTTATTGCCTTGAATCACACATGAACGGGTCGCCGAGTGCGTCCCACCCCGCAGGGGGGGAGAAACAGAAGGAGATACCATGCGACGTTATGCTGCCGTTTTCGTTTCGCTTTTCATTCTTGTCACGGCATTCGCACACGCCCAGCCCAACCTGAATCTCAAACGGGTTGTTGTCAATTGGCCGGCGGTGGAAGTGTATTTCAGCGTCGGCTGCAACGGCGTACCGGCCTACAACATGCAGGCGACGGACTTCCGGGTCCACGACAACGGGGAGGAGATGGGCACTTTCACGCTCTCCTGTCCCGATCCCACGCAGCCCTGTGCGATGTCCACCACCCTGGTGTTCGACGCCAGCGGATCGATGGCCGGTGCCGGCAATGCCGGTGCCATCGCCGGCGGCATGGCGTTTGTTGGTGCGATGGACGGACAGAACGACGAGGCCGCGGTGATCTGGTTCAACACCTCGTCGACGCTGCAGCAGGGCATGACATCGGATACATCGCTCCTGAATGCGGCGGTGCAGGCGATCCCGGCCTCCGGGGCGACCGCGGTGTGGGACGCCCTGTACGCCGGCCTGCAGGAAACCGCCAACAATGGCGGTAACAGCTGCCGTGCCGTGGTCGTCCTCACCGACGGGGCGGACAATTCATCGACACGGACGCCAGCTGAACTGATTGCCTTCGCCCAGGCAAACCACATTCGCGTCTTCACCATCGGACTCGGTTCATCCTTCAATAGCATTGAGTTTCAGGAGATTGCCGGGAATACCGGCGGGCGATACTACCAAACATCCTCGGTGACACAGCTTCCGATGATCTATCAGGAAATTGCGGCCATAATACATGCGGGCTTCCAGGAATGCAGCCTCGTGTATGACGCGACCTGTGCGGACGGTTCCCTCCATAATGTGGAAGTGCAACTGGTGAACTTCTGCGGGGGAACGGACACGAAAACGAAAACCTACCTGGCCCCGATCGATTCCAGCACCTTCTCCACCTTGCCGTTGCGGCTCGGGGATGTCCAGACCTCCGGCGACGCGGATTTCGACATGCCGCTGCTCATCGACACGACACTCGCCGGACAGTCCTTCCCGCAGCTGACCATCGATCTCTGCTTCGATTCCCATGCGCTCGGCTTCCAGGGAGCGGAGATTCCCATCGGTTCGCCGCTCAGCTGGATGCAGGTGTTGATCTCGCCCACCAGCTGCGGCGTCCGCATCCAGACGCAGGCCGCGGGCACCATCAGCGGCAGTGGCGAATTGTTGCGGCTGAAATTCCATGCAAAAGTCTCGCCCCCCGACACCGCGGAGGTCGGGGTGACCGCTTCGTACGCCCGGCTCGAAACCGGCTGCCTTCAGCCCGTGGTATCGCCGGCGACGGTGACGATCGCGCCGGAGATTGGGGAACCCGTGCTCTCCCCGCGCTGCTATGTGCCCGATTCGCTGCATTACGACGCGCTGGCGGATGCCTACACCCCGAATCCCTTCACCGTCCGCCTCAGCTGCGTCAACATCGGCACCGACATCGCAAGGGATGTCACCGCAAGACTGGTGCTTCCTCCCGGACTCGAACTGGCGAATCCCGCGGAGCCGCTGACAAAGACGGTACGCGCGGGAGCACTCGGTCCATGGCAGATCGGCGATGCCGTGCCGGAGGTGGACTGGTCCGTACGCTGGACGAAAAGAGAAGACCATGACATCGACCTCCCGATCCGCTTCATCATCGGCGGACAGAACAATTCGGGCGACCCGCTGGCCGAGGTTTCGGCGGAGTGCTCGGTCCGCATCAAGGGACTGCGCAGGGAATTCCTCTGCACGGTGGAATGGCCCGACACGCTGGCGATGAACCAGGCAGGCAACGACTACATGCCGAATCCCGTGCCGATGCGTCTCCGCCTCGTGAACAGCGGCCAGCTGGATGTGCGGCTGACACGGGTGACCTTCGGATTTTCGCTGGACGGACTTTCACTCGATCCTTCATCCCCGCAGGGACGCGACGACGTCCTGAACCTGACATTGTCACCGGGCGACCATGCGACCTTCGACTGGCTGGTCCTGGTGCAGAAACGCAGCATGCCGCGCGCGCCACGATTCGACTGGATGGCCTATGATTCAACGGGCCGGTCGATTTCCTGCTCGGCCGTCATGGTCATTCCCGGTCTGCCGATCGGCGCGCTGGATTGCGAACTCACCGCCGACACCGTGCGGGCCGATCTCACGGCGCAGGCCTATGATCCCATGCCCTTCACGCTGCGGCTGAAGACGCGCAGCAACAAGCTCGCCGTGACCGATTCGGTGTTCGCGCGGGTGCTGCTGCCGCCGGGCGCGCTGGCGCTCGCCGCAGGCGATGCGGGCCTCGAGGTCAAACCGCTCTCGCCCGCGCGCATCTTCCCGCAGCAGGAGGCGGAAGTCGAATGGCTGCTCGAGCATCCGGTCAGCACCACCGAACAGCGCTACACCGTACGTACGCTGCTCTGGGAGCAGGGCGGCGATACCAGTGTCTGCGAGACGGAAGTGTTCATTCCCGCCATTCCCGCACCGTTCTGGTTCACGCTCTCCGCGTCCGGTCCCACGAGTTTCTGTGACGGGGGAGAGGTCACACTCG
>JAGTUZ010000143.1 GCA_018224415.1 Bacteroidota bacterium
GCGCAGGAAGAAGAGCGCCGCAAGCGCGCCGACCTGGAACGCGAGGAACGCCGCCGCCAGCAGGAAAAGGCCGCAGCGGAAAAAGCCAAGGCTGATGCGGAGAAAGCAAAAGCTGACGCGGAACGCGCCAGGGCCAATGCCGAACAAGCCAAAGCCGACGCAGAGCGCGCCAGAGTGGAGGCCGAACGGAATGACGCGGACGCGGAATTCGAAGACGAAGACGACACGCGGACCGATGACGATGACGATGAAGGAACATCCACTGACACCGCGAAGGAAAGCGCTGCCGCAAGAGAGAAACGCACCACGCGTGACCGCCGCAAGCGTGGCGGACGCCGCGGAAAGGATGCGGAAAAATTCGAGGACGGCGAGGCGTCCGTATCAGGAACGCGGGATCTGGGAGACATGGATGACGCGAACAACCGCGACGAAGCCACAGCTGCCGGTGACGATTTCGATCCGTCCTTCAACTTCGCCGACGACGGCGAAGAGCAGACCGGAACCGAAGAAAAAGCAGCGGCAAAGGGCGAAGCCTCCGAAACCCCTGCTCCCGTCAAAAAGACCACACGGGGCCGTCGTGGCCGCGGCAAGGCCAAAGGCGCGGCGAAACCCGCTACGTCTGAAGAAACCGCCAAACCGTCTGACACAACCGCCAAATCGTCTGACACATCCGGGAAGCCGACAGATAGTAGCGAGAAAAGCAGCGTCGCCGGCGACCAGCCGAAAGAAAAAGAGAGCGGTGCCTCCTCTTCGTCGTCCAGAAGTCTGACCATCGAGGACTTCGATCCGGACGCCGGGAAGAAATCATCTCCACGTGAGACCGCCACGTCGTCGGCGTCCGGTGATTCGAAGGCGTCCGGTGATTCAGCCGAGAAGGGCGACGCAACCGAGAAGGGCGAGGCCACCGCGAAGGATTCCGGCACGGAGGAGAAAAAGGCACCGGCGCGCCGCAACACCCGCCGGCGCAGTCCGCGCGGAAAGAAAGGCGACAGCTGACGATCGTGCGGAAAGGAATCGGATGAAACTCGTCTCGTGGAATGTCAACGGCATCCGTGCCGTGGCAAAAAAGAATTTCTTCGAATATCTCGAAGAGACGTCCCCTGATATCCTCTGCCTGCAGGAGACCAAGGCCCACGAGGAACAGCTCGACGAAACCCTGCTCACGCCGCCGGGCTATTACACCTACTGGCACGCGGGCGAACGCAAGGGTTACAGCGGCGTCGCAACCTTCACGAAGATCCGTCCGAAAAAGGTGCGCCGGGGAACGGAACTCCTTGCGATGGACACCGAGGGACGCGTGCTCCGCACGGACTTCGACGACTTCGCGCTGTACAACATCTACTTCCCCAACGGCGGACGCGGCGAGGTGCGGCTCAACTTCAAGCTGGAATTCTACGACCGCATCCTCGAGCACTTCGAGAAGGAGCGGAAGAAAAAGCTCCCGCTCGTGATCTGCGGCGACGTCAACACGGCGCATCATGACATCGACCTGAAGAATCCCAAACAGAACGAGAAGACGTCAGGGTTCATGCCCGTCGAACGCGCCTGGCTCGACCGCATCACCGGACTCGGCTACGTCGACACCTTCCGGCATTTCCATCCTGACGCCGTCGATCATTATTCGTGGTGGGATATGCGTACACGCGCGCGCGACCGCAACGCGGGCTGGCGTATCGACTACTTCATCGTCACCCCCGACTTCATCGACCGCTGCAACGACGCCCGCATCGAAATGGACGTCCCAGGCTCGGACCACGCACCCGTGGTCCTCGAAATCTGATCGTATTATTTATCGTACAGAAAAAGGGAATCCCATTGGGATTCCCTTTTTCTTGTTCCGGGAACGGCGCCTTACTTCATTTTCGCAGCGCCGCGGGATAGCGAAGCACTTCGCGCGCCGGGGAGGAATGCTGCGCCTCCGCGCCGCGCAGCAGCATGCTTCCTTCCGTACCAATCTTCACGAAGAACCCGCGACCCGGCATCATCACCCGATCGGCCGGGAGGATGTATCCGTAGACGGGGTCGTACTCATACACCGACAGCAGCATGCCAGCCGGGTTCTGCAGGATGTCGTCGATGGCGCAGGGTCCGCTGGGCATGCCCGCCATGCTCCAGCCGGTCTCACCGCTGCCAATGGCGAGAGTCAGATCGCGCTGGAAACGGCCACGGAGTTCCACGCTATCGGTTTTTGCGAACTTGAGCCAGTAGGCGGTGAAGGGTTCAAGCTGCCAGCGACGCACATAGCCCGAATCGGGATCCCAGGCGAAGGCCGGCATCTGGGCATCGGGCAGATAGGTCGCGACGTCGGGCTGGTCGGGCACAAGCGGGATGGAAACGAGATTCCAGCCCTCGTGATAGCGGAATAGCATTGTGCCCCAGGAGGGACGCAAGGTGAAATGCACGCTGGGCTCGATATTGTTGAGCGGTGTGAAGGTTCGCTCGACGGGAATGCTGTGATAGTAGAAGGTCTCGGGCGCAACGACATAGTCACCGGAGGGAAGGTCGGCGAGGTCGTAATGGCCGTCCTCCCCGCTCTGGGCGACACGATCGAGCTCCCCGCTGGCATGCATCGGGATGTGTGCGATACCATTACCCAGCGAGTCACGCACGTATCCTGACACGGCGTAGATCTTCTGCGATGAGACAACAAGCCGCACCGAAATCTGCAGACCGTGGTTGACCGCATTGCCCCCGATGGTGACGGTTTCGCTGTAGATCCCGGGGGGAATGTTCGTTGTGGTCAGACCGATGCCGAGCGTGTCGTCGTTCTCGAAACCCTCGACCGGATCCAGCGCCAGCCAGGCGGCACCGCCATGCGAGGCCGTCCAGTGCAGCGCACCCCCGCCGATGTTTTTGATATGCACCGGTTGCAGTGGAGGAAGGGGCATGCCCTGCGAGATGGTCATGCCCACCGCCGTTGGATCGACTAACAGCTGCGGTGCGGGTTCCCGGATGGTAAGGTCACCGGATTCGTCGCCGACGGGCGTCGGCGTCACGGTGCGCACGCGCACACGCGCGGTGCTGGTCTCCGGACCGGTCACGGTCCAGCTCTGCGTGCCGCTTGCCGCGCCGTTGGCAACGATGGTCTCGGTCCAGGTCGAACCGCCGTCACGCGAAAGCTCCACGACCGCGCGATACAGGCCGTCACCGGTCCAGCGAATGGTCTCGTTGTCGCCGATCACCCACGCTTCCCCTCCAACCGGCTCGAGCAGCTTGAGTGACGGTTCGGCAGGAAGGTCGGTGGTCCGGTAGAAATACCACAGCCCGTAGGCCGAATACTGATTCGTACCGTGGCGACCGTTTCCAGTGCCATCGAGCATGTCGCCGTCGAGACGGTACACGCCCGCGAGTCCGCTCTCGGGACCACTGAATTCACGGCGGTAGTTGTCCGCGAGCTCCAGGTCGCTTCTCGCCAGGCTCCACAGGCGCAGTTCGTCGAGGAGGCCATTGTAGCCATAGGTGACGGCTTGTGCATCTGGACCCGATATCATGGCTCCCAGGACGATGGGAACCTGCGCCTGCGTGCCTGCCGAGGTATAGCTCTTCTGTCCGGCCGGCTGTCCGTTCACGAACAGCGTCGCCGTGTACGCGCTGCCGCCGCCCGAGAAGCGTGCGGCGACATGCGTCCACTGTCCCGCCGGAACCGTCGACGTGCTCTCGAGATAATCCGGCTGGCTGCCGTTGGGCACGAAGCGCAGCCTGCCATTGCTCTTGTTCAGTCCCAGCCAGACCACCATGATCGGTGCCGTGGCGCCGGCGGTCTTGCTGACGAAGGTCTGGAAGGTGCTGCTGCCGCCGGAGGCCGACGGCTTCACCCAGCATTCGATCGTGTAGTTGGCGTTGAGGCTCAAGCCGTTGTAATACGGAATGCTCAGGTAGTCCGCATTGTTCGCACCGACGGTGCCGTTCTGGAACCACACGCCGATACGCGGATAATGCGGAGGATCCGGATCCGTTATCCAGTTGCCACTGCCGACGAGGCTGCCGTTGTGCGTCCCGGTGGCGTCGCCGGCGTTGCCGTTGAGACGCCATGCGGCGACGAGGTGCTGCCCGTACAATCCACCCTGCACCACATGGGGAATGCGGTACAGATCGCCCGAGGCCGTGGCGAAATTGATGGCGGTTTTCCAGACGCGCACTTCGTCGAGACGGCCCCTCCAGAACTCCGCGGCGGAACTGCCCGAACGATCCGCGCCGATGCGCAGGTCGTTGTAGCTCCACCCGAGATAGCCGTTCGGGACACTGATCAACCTGTCGAGGTTGCCGTTGACGAAGAATCGCAGGGCCGAGCCCTCGGCGTCGTAGGTGACGGCCACGTGCGTCCAGGCGTTGAGACTCACGATGCTGTTGCTTTCGTAGGTGCTGGACGGATTCAGGCGGAAGCGCAGCTTGCCGGTCGCGGAAAGTCCGAACCAGTACCCTGTTGCGTTGTCGTTGCCGATGATGGCCATGTTGCCGCTGTACTGCGTGGGATTCACCCAGGCATCCAGCGTCATGCGGCCGAAGTAGTTCAGTGCTGTGCTGTTCGGCACGGAAATATATCCCGATCCGGAAAGCGCCAGCTGCTGGTTGACCGCGCTGTACTGCGCCTGCATCGCTGCGGGCAGAAGCATGGCCAGGAGAAAAAGCACAAGGCGTTTCATGGTGTCGCTCCGAATGGTTGATGAAAGCGAACCCCGTCCCGCGCCGGGTGGCACGGGACGGGTCGCGATCGGGATCATTTCAGCAGAAGCATTTGCATGCCGCGCACGTCGTCACCGCAATGCAGCCGGCAGGTGTAGACGCCGGCAGGCAGCTGTCGTGCGTCGAAGACAACGGATTGCAGGACCGGTATATCCTGGATGTTCGCATCGAGGTCGGCCACGACACGGCCGAGCGCGTCGTGGATTCTCAGCGTCGCGCGAGCCGCCGGGGTGCCGCCGAGACGGAAGCGCAGCAGCGTCTGCCCGACGAAGGGATTCGGATAGTTGGGCGCGAGATACAGTTCCGCCGCCGCCGGCGGATCGTTCACGCCCACGGTCATGGACATGGTCACGGGGATATCGAGTTGGGCTGCGTGCAGCGGCGACCGAATCTGCAGCACGGTCTGGTAGCTGCCCACCGGCTGCGAGGACGAAATCACGGAGACCCGGAAGCCCCCGCTGCCGTTGCCGCTGGACGGCGTGACGTACAGCCAGGATGGGGCGTCGTGCTGCACGGCCCAAGGGGCGCCGGGATCGCCCTCGCAGGTGAGCTGCACGTCGACGAAGGGCAGCGGATCCTTGTTGTTGGCAGCGAAAGTGATGCTTGAGGGCATGGCCGAGAACGTCACCGGCGCGTAGATGAATCGGACTTCGACCGTGGCCTGGCCCTGGAGGAAGTTGCTCGTCCAGCTGGTCCTGCCCGCCATATCCTCGCCGTCGATCGTTACCGAGGTGACGCGTGCCGGAAAGGGATCGCTGAATTCGAAAAGAACGCCGTTGCTGCCCTCGCCGCATTGCCAGGCGATGGTGTAGGTTTCGGTGAATGGTGCCGTCGTGCTCGTGACCGCGCGATAGTCGCGGTACGAACCCGTCCCCAGCTCCGATTTGCCCGGTGTGCTCACCACGCGGGCGTCGAAAATCTCGTTGGGGGGGGTGGGCGGCAGTTCGTACTCCTCGTACGCCATGTCCAGGCCGCTCGAGCAACCCTCGCGGACGCCGAGGAACAGCCAGCTCGTCCGGTCAACGCCGTTGCTGACACGCAGGTCCAGTTCGGCCCCCTGGTACTCCTGCGCCCGCAGGGGTGCCACGGACAGAAGCAACAGGACGGCCAGGGAAAGAATCGTGGTTTTCATGATATGCTCCTTACCTGAGGATCGAACAACGTGCGGTGAGCACCCGGCCGCCTGCTTCCAGACGGTAGGTGTATATGCCGGCCGGGAGAGCGCGCCCGTCGAAGCCGAAGCCCGTCCAGGTGGCGGAGAATTCTCCGGCCTGGCGCATGCCTTCGGTGACGGTCGCCACGCGGCGGCCAAGCATGTCGTGGACGTCGAGACGCACGGACGCGTCGCGATCGAGGCTGTACTGCAGCACAACCGTCTCGCCCGGACGGAAGGGATTCGGATAACTCTGTCCGATGGCAAAGCGCAGTGGCTGCGCGACCGGCGAGTAGGCCAGGCGCAGCAGGCGCGTGCCATGGACCGGAACGGTGATTTCACTCGGCGCATCCGTGCGGAAACCGTGAAGCTCCACGCCGTTCTCGTCGAAGAGGCGCAGCTGCTCGATCGCTCCCGGCCGCGGATGCAGGGCCAGGGTCACCACACCATCGTGCTGCAGGCGAAGCACACTGCCGCCAGGAGGGACAAACAGGGTGCCGTCATCGGTGCGAACATCGAAGAGTTCACCCGGAGGCGCCTGAGGCAACAGCAGTGCGTCGGTTTCCTCCTCGGTCATCGTCCGTGATGCCAGCGTCAGTCGCTGTCCGCCCTGCGGACCGGTGCGCACAATCAGCATACCGGCGGAAGGCAGTGCCGAGGCCACGCGGTCATACTGGGTCACGGGACCCGGCGTCGGCGGTTCGCCGCCCGTCCCGGTGATCGTCAGTTCCGCACCGGGATCAAGACGTGCCCAATACCCGACCGTCGGTTCGATGTTCGGCGGGTTCGTGGTATAGCCGCTGACGGGATTCCACCCGAACGCCGCCTTCAGGCAACCGGAGGGATTCTGCGTGATGGAGCTGAACGGCACCGAATGCGAGATGGCGCCGATCATGTTCCAGCCGTAGCCGTACGGCTCGCCGATGCCACTGAGGTTGTTCAGCGTCAGCGTCGTGACCTCGTTGCCGACGAACAGCGTGGTGGGTGTGGAGGTCTTCAGCCAGTAGCCCTCGCCGAGCTTCATCGCATCGACGCCGACATACATGCCGCTCCCCTTGTCGAAGCGGAAGAGCTTTGTTGCGGGGTCGGGATACAGTGAACCGATTGCCCCGTCGGTCATGCGCACGGGAATGGACACCATCTCCCAGTCCCCGCTGTTGACGTGCCGCAGTTGAAACATTTCTTCGGTCACGTCGGGGATGAAGGGGATTTTCAGATTCGTTGTATCCTTGATCTTGTCGGGGTTCTCCTCCTCGGGAATGATGCTGATCTCCCGGTTCGGATCCTCATTGTCTTCGTTGGCGCAGAATCGGAGGACCAACGTCGAATCGAGCTGGGTGAACATGGTGATCTGGGCAGGATAGGATTTTCCTCCGCTGTTCTCGTAAATGCTCAGGCCGAAGGGATTCGCGTACGGCAGCGGATCGCCGGTGCGCCGGTTCTTGAGCAGCAGTTCGAGGTCCAGGCAGGGGAATTCCTTTGGATCGATGCGTTCGATGTCAACCGTGATGTCGCTTTCCTCGCTCGGCGGCGCACAGTCGGGTTCCTTCACCGTGATCGTGAAGGTATACACGCCCTCGTCGGAGAGCATATATTCACTCACGCTGTGCATGTCGACGGCGGGATTGCTCCCCACCTTGAGGCTCATGGTGAAGCTGGTACCCAGGCCCGGAGGCGACCACACGATGCGCGCGGGAGCCATGCCACTGCCCACCTGCACACGGCCTTGGTACACATGCGTGGGTTTGATGTCGCGGATGTCGGTGACGCTGCCTTGCGACCCGGGGATGTTCAGCCAGCGCACGTCGAAGGTGCCCGGCGGCGGGATCGGCGGCAGATCGACCTGTCCGGGTTCGAGACCGTCGCCCGCGCCGCCCTGCATGCCGTAGGTCAGTCGGATGCTGCCCTGCTTTGCATGCATGACCGTGAGCAGATGCTCCCATTTCGGCATCTTCTCAGGCACACACGGCTTCTGGCGGAAGCGCGCGATGATCATCTTGTGTCGCCACATGACGACGGGGAGTGGATTGGTCGTGGCGGTGGTGTCGCCCCCCCAGCCCACGAACACAAAGCCCGCAGGGGCAGTGGCCTCCGCGTTGTACAGCGTGCCGTAGGGTTTGGTGACGCGCTCCTGAAGCGGTCCACCGGGACCCTCGGGATTGATGAGCACCAATTCACAGACCTTGATGTCCAGGTCCTTCACCTTCGGATAGATCAGATACTCACCGGCCGGTGTGTTCGGTCCGATCTCGAGCAGAAGCGGATTCTGCGTTCCTCCGAACAGTGTGCCTTCAAAGCCCTCGAATCCCGTGCCGGGAGGGGAAATGTAGTGCATGTTTGTCCGTACCAGCGAACTCCGGTCGAAGCCAGCACGCGTCGGGAGCACCAGATCGGGCGGCAGCGGCGGCTCCATGATGATCAGTCCGGGGTAGGGACGCGGAATGGTCAGCCGTACGCAGTCGTGACAGAAGGGACGGACCATGAGGTTCGACGGCTCGACATCCACGGTGAAGCGGTACATGCCGAAACCGAAATTGCCGGTGTAGCGATCCGCCAGATCGACCATACCGCCGATGTTCGTGATGTCGGCGTCCACACGGACGAGGTATTCACCGTCGCTGGCCATGGTCAGCACGTACTCCTCCGTCAGGGTGTGGAAGTTGGCTACGTTCCATGTGGTTGTGCCCGCGCGCTGGTATTCGAACAGCGGCAGGAAATCACTGCCCTCGCGCACCTTCAGCCGCAGCTTCAGCTTGTTACCGAAAAGTCCGGTCGCGAGGCCGATGGCAGTAATACGATAATAATCGGCCTTCGGCCGGTACCAGCTGAATTCGCCGCTGGCGCCGTCGATGGTCAGCGATCCGTGCACGGCGTACTCATCAATGCCGGGTCCCATCGAAGGAAGCGTCTTCGGCGATGACTGCCCGTTCGGCTCGTTCGCGTCGTAACAGAACACGGTGTCGGCCGGAGTGGCCGGACGCGTGCGCACGGTCGCGACAACGGACGGCGTGCCGCGCACGGTGTTGTATTCGCCGACGATGCGGAAGCGGTATTCGCGGTTGGGCTGGATGTTCTGGTTTGTCCCGCCCGCCAGCGGCACCGAATGCACGCGCAGACCGGTAAAGCGACCGACAGGCACGCTGTTCGGATGGTACAGGACGATGTTGCTCGTCGAGAGGGGCACCCAGTTGCCGCTGCGGTCGTATTCGACAATGGTTTTCACCTCGTTCATGTTGTAGCGGTTCACCCAGCGCAGCGCGATGTTCGGGACCGGCTGCGGATTGTGGTTGAAATGCGAATTCCACGCTTGGAGCGTGGAGTTGACCGCCATGAAGTCCGGAGGAGAATTGGTGTAGTGCGCAACCATCTCCGTAATGGGATTCGTGCGCGAACTCGACAGCATGCTTCCCGAGAGATTGGGTCCGTAGAGCGCGTAATCCATGGTGCTGCCGTCTTTGTACTTCGTCTCCCACTTCTGGAAATACCAGGTGGTGCTGCCACTGACATGCGTGGGTTCGGCGGCGATGGTGAAGCAGTAGTCGTGCGACATGGGAATGTATGTCCCTGTGTTGAGCACCTTGTCACTGCCGTCACAGCTGGTCAGCGTAAGACGGTGTCTCTCGGGAACGGTGCGGAACAGGCGTCGTGGCACGGCGTCGGCCGCCGCGAGCACTCCCGTATGCACGGGTGTCGCGCGGCTCGTTCCACCCATGTAATTGCCTTTCATCATCCCGTCCCACCCACGCAAATGGTAGGGGCCGTCGGTCCGATTCCTCTGGCAGTTGTCATTGGCGATGCCGCGATACGACCAGGCGCAAGAGGAAGCACGATCGTGGTACTCGTCCGGCGCGCCCCAGAGATGTCCGATTTCATGCGCGATGACATTGCGGTAGGGATTGGCGAGCGGATCCGGCACGGCCTGCCAGTACTGGGTGTCGAGGGCGAAATACATTCCCTCGGTCTTGCCGTTTCCCCACGTCACCACCGAGGCATGCGGCCAGATGCCTTCATCGGGTGTGCCCTTGTAGGCGATAAAGCCGATGATGGACTGGCTGTGTCCGGTGGAAGAACGCATGTCGCGGTTGTATTTAAGGGCCCATTCTTCATGCGGATCGAATCCCAGGAGAAGTGGCCGCAATCCGGAAGTCACTCGGTCGATCACCGTGGGGATGAAATTCTCCTCGCGGATCACCACGGCCTCCCCGTTCAGCTGGCAGGCCCAGTGCGTGCGGCCGTAGAGATGCCAGAAGGTGGTCATGCTCTTGCCGTATTTCGTGGCCTCCGCCGACCAGTACACCAGGGCGTTCACGTACAGCGTCTTGTAATCGTTGTACACATCGGTAGGCCAGTCCCACGTTCCGCTCCCGGTCTGGCTCTCCAGGAAGAAACTCGTATGGTCCACGGTGCCGAAGGCCGCGGATGCAAAGGAACCACCGTACATGATTTCCGTTCCCCCTCCTCCTTCCTTGACCATGGACGTGGGCGTGACCACATCGACGGGAGCGTCGTTCGGCAGCTGGTCCCGCAGCGCCTGGTAGCGGAGTTCCGCCTGCTCGCGCGCGAACTGGCGTTCGGGCGTGAGCGGCTGCCGGATCCAGTCGATAAAGAGCGCGATGGCCTCGTCGGCCTCGTTGTATTCGCGCTTCGCGAATGCCTGTGTCGCCTCCGCGGCACGCAGTTCCTCGCTTGTGTAGGCAACGGCGCGTACGCGCGCCTCTCCGTCTGGAGTGCGTAGCGTCGCTGACTCCACTCCGCCGCGCGCTTCGGGCGGAACCCAGGCAAGCATGCGTCCGGGCGAGGAGACAATGGCGACCACCGCGCCCTGGCGCGTCAGTTCGTACACCAGTTGCGTGGCGTCTTCGTTGTTGCGGCAGTCCGTTTCGAGCACGGCCATGTACTCGTAATGTGCTTCGAAGCCACTGCTGCCGAGGTCAGGCGGCACGTAACGCGGCTCAGGCAGCAGGTGCTGCGCCATCCCCGTGGCCGCCGTGCACAGCAGCAGAAGGGACAGCAGGGTTGTCATCCGAAAAATGAGACACTGGTTCATGATGGCATCCTGTTCATTCGTGAAAATGTCTGGAGACACGATACACGGTCGATGCGGCAGGGCGCTCTACAGGTGCGTCCGCTTGCGACGCACTGCAGCAGGGACGGCAGTATCCGGTTACTGGTCGGGAAATTGGTTGTCGCGTTCAGAGGTCATGCCCGGGGCATGTGTCATCGTTGGTTGACGGTCCGGCACGGAAACAAAGACCCAACCCGTGCGCTCCCATGCGCCCGGGTTTCAGTCCTGAGACTAACTCATCCGATAAAGGTGAACAATGCAGATATAACGAAATTCCCGCCCGATTGCAAGCGCTATTCTCCCCTTCGCGCTGTCCCGTTCATTCGAACAGGTCCGGGAGGACGTGAGGACGTGAGGACGTGAGGAGGTGAGGACGGGAGGACGGGAGGACGTGAGGACGTGAGGAGGTGAGGGCGGGAGGGCGTGCGGTTCCCTCTACCAGGAAACGATCGGAATCTCGGCACACAGTTGCAGCAGCAGCGACCCGTCGCCGAATTCCGTGGCCCCGTACCATTTCACCGCAGTGCCGAAGCGGAATCCCCAGACGACGGCATGGTCCCAGCTCGCGGCAACCACCCAGCCCTGGGCGAAACGCACGACGTCGACGGTTTCGGCAAACGACGTGGCATGGGAGCGCACAAAATATCCTCCTGTACCCGCGTGCAGGGTAAACGCGCTGACGATGGGCATGGAGAACACCGCGAGCAGCGGAATGGCTGACAGCCGCAGCGAGGCGTCCGTGCGCCCGAAGGAGGTTTCCACATCCTTGAGTTCATAGGAATAGAACGTCGTCCACCCGCTCTCGACGGCCAGTCGAAGCCGCATCCCGGGATGCCACTCCAACGCCAGAGAAAATCCGGTCCCTCTCCGCTCGATGACGTACGGTCCCTTGTATGGCGTGACATACTGCGCGTAACCCGCGCCCAATGCCAGCACGAGCGATGA
>JAGTUZ010000144.1 GCA_018224415.1 Bacteroidota bacterium
CGGCGCGCCGGACGCGGGCGCGCGAAGCACTCACTTCCCTCGCTTCTTCCTGTTCTTCGCGTCGTCGTCCGACGGAGGGGCGGCGCGGCTGAAGGCGACGAAGTCGTTCATCCGGTGATAGGCCTGCTGCACGCCGGCCGGTGTGGCGGCGAAGCTTGCGCTGCGCTCGGGACTGATGTTCATCTGCGCGGCCACGGCGATGGCGTCCTGGTTGGCGCCGAGGTAGACGAATTCCCAGTCGTGTTTCAGTTGCAGCTCGTCGATGCGTCCGGCCACCATCGCCTGCGTGTAATCCGTGCTGGCGTTCTCGTAGCCGTCGGTCAGGATGGCCACGATCACCCGTTCGCCCGGCGCGCCGTCGCGCGCGCCCGCCGCGCGCACTTCCTCGATGCCGCGGCCGATGGCGTCGAGCAGCGCCGTGGTGCCGCGGGGAACGTAATTGCCGGCGTCCAGCATCGGCGCCTCGGCGAGCGGCGCCGCCGTGCACACCCGCTGGTATTCATGGTCGAACAGCACCAGGGTCATCACCGCCTCGCCGGGCAGACGGCGCTGGCTTTCGAGAAAGGTGTTGTAACCGCCCATGGCGTCCGTGGCGATGGGCTGCATCGATCCCGAGCGGTCGACGATGCAGAGAATGTGCGTGCGAAGCGGCGCCTGTCCGCCCGCGGCGCTGCCGTGCCGGGGGTTCGTGTTCCCGTTGTTCGATGTGCCGTGATTGTTCATGCCAATGTCTCCTGTTGATTGTGAGGAATGAATGTGATACCGTAGTTTGAATGCGTCGCCGTTTTGTGATAGGAGGAATGATGTCCGTGCTGATAACCTTCGTGACGAAAGAGGATCCGTATTTCGGAAGGACCGATACAAAACCCGGGCCAATCCTCGCGCTGCTCGGGCAGCGCAGCTTCAAAACCATCCACATCCTCTATACACCCGCCACCGGCACGGAGGCGCGGGCCATGCGCCGTGTCATCGGAGAGCAGTATCCTGCAAGCAGGGTTGCGCTGCATTCAACGGGGATTGAAGATCCGTGGGATTATGACGCAGTGCGTGAGGCGATGGACCAGCTGCTGGTCCGCATCGTCAATCCATTCGAGGGAAAAATCTACCACGGCTACGTCACGGCCGGCACGCGGCAGATGCAGGCGACCTGGCTGTCGCTGGCGCACCGCCACCAGCCCTGGCTGCGGCTGCTGGAACTGCGCCTTCCCCTGCATCTCGCCGCCGAGGCGCCGGAAGTGCGGGAGGTTCGCGTCCGCGGACTGGACGACGGACGCGCAACCCCGTTGATGGCACGTGGATCCGATGACCCGGATAGCTACTACGGTGGCGATGTTCTCTACAGCAGACGGGCCTCTACACCGCCGAGCGTGCCGGAAACGTTCGAAGCCCTGTTCGATCTCGAGGCACCGGCTATCCCATCCGTCCGGTTGCCCGTGGAGTCACGCCGACCGGACGCGCCGGATTCCACCGGCGGGGAGATCTCCACCGAGTCGCAGCCACCGGTGGTCGACTATATCGCGGTGGCGCGGGACATCGGCATCATGGGCGAGACTCCCTGTGTACGTGAAATGCTGTACACGGCCTATCGCTTCGCCATCCGGCGCATGCCGGTGCTCATCACCGGCGAGACCGGCACGGGCAAGGACCTGCTCGCGCGCTACATCCACCGCCTCAGCACGCGGCGGGAGGAGGAGTATCTCACGATGAACTGCGCGGCGGTCACCACGTCGCTGGCGGAGAGCGAACTGTTCGGCGTACGCAAGGGTGCGTATACCGGCGCGACCACCGACCGCGAAGGAAAATTCGGCGCGGCGCACGGCGGCACGCTCTTCCTCGATGAAATCGGAGATTTACCTCCGGAAATCCAGGCCAAGCTGCTGCGCGCGCTGGAGAACGGCGAGATCCAGCGCGTGGGCGACGCGAAGCCGCGCGTGGTGGACGTACGCGTCGTCGCCGCGACCAACCGCGACCTGCACGCGGCCGTGGCCGGCGGACAATTCCGCGACGACCTGCTCTCGCGGCTGAGCGTGGGCGTGGTGCACGTGCCCCCGCTGCGCGATCGGCATGGCGACATCCCCGTCATCGCGCAGCACCTGCTCGACCTCGCCAACCGCAACGAAGGTGTGACCAAGCGCTTCTCCCCCGCCGCCGTCGAATTGCTCACCGCCAGTTCCTGGAAGCGCTGGAACGTGCGCGAATTGCGCACGGCCATCGAACGCGCATGGGCCATGGCCGAACGCGACGTGATCGACGCCCATCACTTCAAGATCCTCGAACCCCGCGGCGACGACGGCGACGGCTTCCCGCTGCCCGACCTCGACGCCGGCTTCCACTGGCAGACCTTCCTCGACGAACTGCGCGCCCGTGTCTTCCGCAAGGCCGTCGACATGGCCGGGGGTAGCGCCAGCGCCGCCGCCCGCATCCTTGGCGTCAGTCCCCAGGCCGTCAGCCAGTTCCTGCAGAAAAAGAACGGGGAATAAGCACAACCAACGAATACACAAACGGCGCGGGCCCCTCGGGGACCCGCGCCGTTTTTTGATCGCGTCCGCAGCGTGGTCGGACGGACGCGGTCGGTGTCATTGCCCGATCATACGACCGGGCTATTTCTGTTTTTTCGCCTCGAGGCCGCCGATGCACGACCAGTTGCCGTCCTTGCGGCGTTCGTAGATTTGTCCGTCGCCGGGTCCGATACCCGCGCCGTAAAGAACGGCACAGCGAGGACACATGTCCGCCCACTCCAGGCTGCCGTCCAGCCGACCGTCCACGAGCAGCATTTCGGTGGTCAAATCGCATTGGCACACGTTGCAGCGCTTCGGCGCCGGCAGACGGAGCATGCCGCGGCGGCCGCGCTCTCCAGCCACCTGCGCCCGCAACGCCTCCTCGGCCGTCTGCGGCATGGGAATCTCGCCGAGATCCTTGCGGGGATCGGGGAATTCAAGCGCCTGGTCCCACTCGAGATCCAGCATGATTTCCACCTCGGCCTCGGGATGCGTGGGATCAAACGCCGAAACGGCGCCGTGGTAGGGAAGCACCCCCTCCATGTGCATGGTGTCCCGGTACATGTCGTTCATTTCGCAATCGTCGGCAGGCACGGCATACCAGGAGAGAAACGTCTTTCCGTCGACTCCGGGATCGCGATACGGGAGGTAGTGAAATCCGAACGCCAGCCATGTGAGGCCTGCCTCGAAAGTGGCCAGGAGATGGTGACGCAGGGGACGCCCGTCACGCTGCGCCGGCGGCCAGTGCACGGAAACCAGCATGCTATTCCTCCCAAACGATACACTGCCCTGCGGCAGGAGACGCAGCGCATCGACGGCGCGGTCGAGCAAGGCGAGCGATTCCGCCCCGACCACGGGCATGGTCCGGACCTTCGCGAAGAGTTCGAGTGTCGCGTCGCGCTTGATGCGGTCACGCACGTTCATGAGATGCGAAAAACGTACGGCGGTCGCCTCCTCCTCCGGAGAACGTGATTTCTTCATGTCGAACCTTGTTGTAGAACAATGGATGGATGGGTGTTTTTTCCTTCTCCTCCCCCCCATTGTTCGACTAGTCTGGATAGATGACCACGGGAATCCGCTCCACGGCCTCGTCGGCGCGGAGGATGATGAGCGCCTCCTCGCCGTCGCGGGAGACCTTGCCCGTGAGCCAGAACTTGACGCGGTAGCCGAGGAGGCGTCCCGATGCGTCGGAGACGGGCTCCTGTATCACCTCCCGCAGCAGGTCGCGGCCGTTTTCGCTTTCGACCTCGACGGCGACGCGCTCGGGCGGACGCTTGTTGCCGTCGCCGCAGCTGCCGCAGACGAACGCGTCGAAGCGGAATTCCTGCGTGATGGCATACTCGCCGTTGCGCGAGAAGGAGAGGCCGCGAATGCGCGCCGGTGCGTCGAGCACGGTGTAGGTGAAGCGCGAATTGCCGAGTCTGCTGTCGTCGAGAGCGACGGGATACACGCGGCCGTCGTACTCCGCGTTCAGCACCAACGTGCGCCCGGCCACCGACTCGTCGAGGGTGAATTCCGCCATGTGTCCCTTCCCTTCGCCGATGGTGCGTCCGTCGAGCGTGGCGGTCCAGTGATAGCGGCTGCGGTCGGCCAG
>JAGTUZ010000145.1 GCA_018224415.1 Bacteroidota bacterium
GTAAATTCGCCTTGAAATGTAAATAGAAACTCCTAGAAGTGCTACCGATTTCCTTCCGCACAGTTCTGTCCCACCACCGGTAAACTGTGCTTGTCCGCACGCTCCACCAAAAAAACAGCCCCGTTGCCAGACGCGGGGCCGTAACGATTGAATGACCAACAGAGAGCGATGGCCGCTACCTCAGCATAGCGAGCTCACCGATGAAAATACATCTTGTACTCGAACGGGTGCGGCATGGTGGCGATGGCGTGCACTTCCTCGCGCTTGGTCTTGATCCACTGGTTGATCAGCGATTCGGGGAAGACGCCGTCGCGCCTGAGCCACTCGTTGTCGGCCTCGAGGGCGTCAAGGGCTTCGGCGAGGTCGCGGGGGAGGAACTGCAGGGACTTGTCGGCGAAGACGTTGCCGTCAAAGGGTCCGAATCCCTCGGCGCGGGGGTCGATCTTGTTGACGATGCCGTCGATGCCGGCCATGAGCATAGCCGCGAGCATGAGGTAGGGATTGGCGGTGGCGTCGGACGGACGGTATTCCATCCGCGTCTCCTTCGCGTCGTACACGTAGCGCGGAATGCGGATGCAGCTCGAGCGGTTGGCCTGGCTGTAGGTCAGCGCCACGGGGGCCTCGAAACCGGGTACGAGCCGCTTGTAGCTGTTGGTCGACGGATTGGTGAAGGCGGCCAGCGCCGCGGCGTGCTTGAGCAGCCCGCCGATGTAATACAGGCCGGTCTCGCTGAAATTCGCGTATTCGCCTTCCTTGAAAAAGATGTTCTGCCCGGCCTTCGTCAGGAACTGATGCACGTGCAGTCCACTGCCGGCCTGCTGGTACATGGGCTTGGGCATGAATGTGACTTCGAGTCCGTTCTCCGCCGCCTGGCTGAAGAGAATGTACTTGGCCAGCGTGATCGCATCGGCTGTCTGCAGCAACGGCATGAACAGCATCTCGATCTCCTGCTGCCCGCGCTCGCCCACCTCGTGGTGATGGTACTTGACGGGAATCCCCGCCTGCTCGAGCAAGCGGCAGCTCTCGTCGCGGAAATCGTCGTACAGGTCGAATGGGCTGCATGCGTGATACGCGTTCTGGAAGAACTCCTCGGCGTGGTCGACCTTGTAATACGAGGCCGAGGTGCGCGTGTCGAACTCCACCTGCGAGAAAATGTAATACTCCAGCTCGGGTCCCCAATGCGTGCCGTCGGCGATGCCGAGACTCTTGAGCAACTCCTCGGCGTGCCGTGCGACCCAGCGGACGTCCTGCGGAAAACGCGACCGCTTCTCGTCGGTGAGAAACACGTTGGTGAAACAGGTCAGGGTCGGACGATCGCGGAACAGATCGATCTGGATCGTCGACAGATCGGGCTTCTGCACCATGTCGCTGCTCTCCACCTTCGCGAAACCGAAGCTGGAGCCGTCAAAGCCCACTCCCTGCTCCATCAGACTGTCGAGCGTTCCCTCCCGCAGCGGCAGCGTGATGTGATGCAGCCGTCCTACAAGATCAATGGTCTTCAGGTCGATGAATTCAATGTGATGTTCGGCGATAAGCTCGAGTACGCGATCCATTTCAGCAGACATACAGCACCTCAGCAGTGAAAAATGCGCCGCCCGACAGGGCGTAAGGGATATAAAGGTATGAAATTCGCCGCGAAAGGACAAATGCGGAAGGACGGCTTGCCACGGCGTAGTTCCGTCCGCCTGAGGCGGAGAACGAAGCCGGGAAGGGCGGAAGGCGGGCACGGCCCTCTGCATTGTTTCCCTCCTCCCCGCACTCTATCTTGAGGACTGGGCTTGACGCAGTCCAGCGTTGCAACTCGGCGCGCTGGTGCGCGCCGTCCCCAGACGCAGTCCAGCGTTGCAACTCGGCGCGCTGGGGCGCGCCGTCCACAGAAAACCATCTGTCATCTGTCATTTGTCATTTCCCCTATGAACGATCTGAACCTCCCCGAACCGCTTCCTGAAGAAATCCCTACCACCCTGCCGGTGATTCCGCTGCGGGACGTGGTCATTTTTCCCTATATGATTTTCCCTGTACTGGTGGGACGCGAGGCGTCGATCAGCGCGGTGACCAGCGCGATCGAACAGGACAAGTACATCTTCGTCGCCGCACAGCGCGATCCGGAGGAGGAAGATCCGGATGCGGACGGCCTGTACGGTTACGGCACGGTGGCGCGCATCCTCCAGGTGCTGAAATTGCCGAACGGCCTGATGAAAGTGCTGGTCGACGGGCTGTTCCAGGGACGCGTGCTGAGCTGCGTCAAGGGCGACGCCTTCCTGGAGGCGAATGTGCAGGTCATGCATCGGAAGGTGCGCAAGACCACGGAAATCAAGGCGCTCATGCGCCAGCTCGACAGCGCCTTCGAATCCTATGTGCGCGCGCATCGCGACATCCCCAACGAGTCGCTGATGGGTTACGACAATGTCGACGACCCCGTGCGCAAGCTCTATTACGTCAGCGCCAACCTGCTGGTTGACCTCCCTACCCGGCAGTCCATTCTCGAGATGGAAAACCTGGTGCGGCAGTACTACCACCTCATCCGCATCATCACCGACGAACTCGCCATCCTCCGCGTCG
Organism: Bacteroidota bacterium; assembly: GCA_018224415.1. Classification (GTDB taxonomy): domain Bacteria; phylum Bacteroidota; class Ignavibacteria; order SZUA-365; family SZUA-365; genus SZUA-365. Next base: position 2,563 of record JAGTUZ010000145.1, read on the forward strand.
AACAGGAAATCGACGAGAAGGTCAACGACAACATCGCCCGCTCGCAGCGGAAATTCTATATCCAGGAACAGATCCGTATCCTCCAGCGCGAACTCGGGGATGACGAGGAATTCGAGGGCGGGGAATTCGAGGAACTGCAGCAGCGCATCACCGAATCGGGCATGCCCGACGATGTGATGAGCAAGGCGCTCGACGAATTCGACAAGCTGCGCAAAACGCCGATGATGTCGCCCGAAGCGACGGTCATCCGCAATTATCTCGACTGGCTGGTGGCCATGCCCTGGGCGACGTTCAGTGAGGACAATCTCTCGATTCAGCACGCCCGCCGTGTGCTCAACACCGATCATTACGGACTGGAGAAACCCAAGGAACGCATCCTCGAACATATCGCCGTGCTCAACCTCGTCGGCGAGATGAAGGGACAGATCCTGTGTTTCGTGGGTCCTCCGGGCGTGGGCAAGACCTCGCTCGGCCGTTCCATCGCCCGCGCGCTGAACCGGAAATTCGCCCGCATCGCCCTCGGCGGCATCCATGACGAAGCGGAAATCCGCGGCCACCGCCGCACCTATATCGGTTCGATGCCCGGCAAGATCGTGCAGTCGCTCCGCAAGGCGGGCACGGCCAATCCGGTCATCCTGCTCGACGAGATCGACAAGATGAGCCATGACTTCCAGGGCGATCCGACCTCGGCCATGCTCGAAGTGCTGGACCCCGAACAGAACAACACCTTCAACGACCACTACCTCGACGTGGACATGGACCTCTCGAAGGTCATGTTCATCACCACGGCCAACGTGCAATACAATATTCCCCTGCCGCTGCAGGATCGCATGGAGATCATCGAACTCCCCGGGTATCTCGAGCACGAGAAACTCGAGATCGCCAAGCGCCACCTCATCCCGAAGCAGATCGCCGAACATGGCCTCCGTAACTTCGACGTGAGTTTCGAAGACGAGGCCGTGCTCAAGATCATCCGCGAATACACGCAGGAAGCCGGCGTGCGCAACCTCGAGCGCGAGATCGCCACGGTGTGCCGCAAACTTGCGAAGGAAATTGTGTTTGCCATGAGCGGCCGCGCCACGCGGAAGAAAGCGGAGGAACCGACCTTCGGCGTCTCCCCGCACCGCGCCGAAGCCTTTCTCGGCGTGCCGAAAATCCGGGCGAAAGATCTGCTGCGCACAGGCAAGGTCGGATCGGTCATCGGACTGGCATGGACCAGCGTGGGCGGCGACATCCTGCATGTGGATGTGTCGATGATGAAAGGCCAGGAGAAATTCACGCTCACCGGACAGCTCGGTGACGTCATGAAGGAATCGGCGCAGGCGGCGCTGAGCTACCTGCGCAGCAATGCCGAACGCCTCGGCATCGCCGCCGACGCCTTCGAACATCGCGAAATCCATATCCATCTGCCCGAAGGCGCGATTCCGAAAGATGGTCCCTCGGCCGGCATCACCATGATCATGTCCATGCTCTCGCTGCTGCTCGGCATTCCGCCCGCCGGAGACATCGCCATGACTGGCGAGATCACGCTGCACGGCGACGTGCTGGCCATCGGCGGACTCAACGAAAAACTGCTCGCCGCGCGCCGGCACGGCATCAAGCGCGTGCTCATCCCGAAGGACAATGCGAAGGACCTCCCCGAGGTCCCAAAAAAAATACGTACCGGTCTGAAAATCATTCCCGTCGCCACCGTCGACGAGGCCATCCCGCATGTCTTTCCAGACCTTGCGCCTCGCCGCACACCGAAGCGGGCGAAATCAAAGTAACCCTGTCATGCCTGCGGAAACCGTCCTCTCCCTGCTGAAAAAATCCACGGCCTTTTTCGAGGAGAAAGGCATCGATGAACCCAAGCGCTCGGCCGAGCACCTGCTCGCGCACGCCCTCGGCCAGAAACGCCTGCAGCTCTACCTGCGCTTCGACCAGCCGGTGGCGGAAGATGAACTCGCAGCTTTCCGCGAACTGGTGCGCCGCCGCATGCAGCACGAACCCGTGCAGTACATCGTGGGCACGACGGAATTCTACGGACTCGAATTCTCGGTCTCCCCGCACGTTCTCATCCCGCGTCCCGAAACCGAGCATCTCGTGGAGGCCGTGATCGATTGGCTGAAAGCCAGCGAGGCGACGGAAGCCCGCGACGCGACGGAAGCCCGCGACGCGACGGAAGCCCGCGACGCGACGGA
>JAGTUZ010000146.1 GCA_018224415.1 Bacteroidota bacterium
AAAAACGTACCAGCATAAATGTGTCCGAATTGGCTCGAAATCGGGTATGGACGATAGGCACTTTGTGAATAAGGGTGACGGTGAGTGAACATGATTCACATCAGTAATTCGATTCGTCCCGCCACTGTGTGATCTTCCATGGCGCCGCACCGGATGCCCGTCGCAGGTCGAGACTGACACGTCCGTCGACCCTGATGACGTCGCTCGGGTTGAAGGTCACCGTCAGGTTGAAACTGCGCGTGACGCTCGCCGCGACGGAGTCGCCGGAGAAGCCGACGATGTTATTCCAGACAAGGTTCAGACTGTTCGCGTTCTGGAACAGATGCCAGGTGATGCGCATCTCCTCGTCGCGTCCCCAGTTCTCATCGATCTTGCGGTCATAGTCACGGTAGGTGAAAATGAAATCCTGCGCCAGCATCCCGCCATAAATGGTGGTGTCCTTGAACGTATAGGCGTAGCGGAAATTGGTGAACAGGCCTTCGACCGTTGTCTGGTCGGTGATCAGGCTGGCGTTGTCACCGGGATTGTTTTCCAGCGCAGGCGCAAATGGATTGCAGGCGGAGGCGAGAACAAGAACGAGAACGAGTACGGGAGGGAGAAAGGTCAAGTGCGGCGAATTCCGTCGCGAAGGATTCTCGTGCTCGTGCACGTGCACGAAATCATTGTCGGATCGAGGGACCTTGTTGGAATGTTGGGTTTTCCAGGATGCGGATATTTCCTGCTGACCGCTCAATTCGCGAACCTCCCCTTCCAGTCGCTCCAGCTGCTCTCCCCGTCGATGGGGATGTCGGTCCAGCGGGTGATGCTCCAGATGGAATTGCGGTCTGTGTGCAGCACGAACTGCAGCGTGCCGCGAACGGTCTCGCTGATAGTGGCCACGCCGTGGCGCAGCACCAGCTCGTAGGCGCCTTCGTATACTGCCGAGTCGGCCGCGATGACGGAGAAACTGCCGGTCAGATTCAGATACGCAGGCGCATCCTTCGGCGCGATGGCCTTGATTGCGGCGAACCAGGAACGTTCGGATTGCAGTGTCCAGTTGGCGAAGGTGGAAGCGTAACGTCCCGCGGCCAGGGCGGTGGGGAAAAACACATATCGCTGTCCGGAATTCAGCGTGTCGACGAGACAGCGTATGTAGTTCTCCGTATTTTTCTCGGAGATGGCGTTTTCGAGGTTGGACAGCACGATGTCAGGCGAGGTCGGCGGTACGAACGTTGCGCTGCCGCCGGACGGGGGCTCCGGGTCGCGGGTCTCGAAGAGGCCGCAGCCGCCGGCAAACAGCAGGCACACAAGAGCGATCGCCAGCAGCCCGGTCCGCCGCATCGGACCTTGCGTGGCGCATGGAAACAGTCGCACGGGCGCTGGTTGGTTCATGCCCGCCTCCGTGCAAAGAGAATGCAGCGTGGTGCGTCGGGTGTGAAGGGCGCGCCGTCGTAGTTGCCGCGCGTATCGACGACAGAAAAACCGGTTCTGTGGTACATGGCCACAAGGTCGGTGTGTGTGTACAGACGGACGGATTCGGTGAACTCCCTTTCCGTGCCGTCACGTTGCACGCGAATGCGCTTTTCCACGCGTCCGTCGCGGATTCTGCGGTCCTGGATGATGCGTCCCTGCGGCGTGTCCTGCTCGCTGCGCGGCGTGAGTGTTCGCGGCAGTCCTTCGGCGTTAAGAAAATCGAGCATGTGCCAGCCACCCGGACGCAGCGCGTCCCGCACCGCAGCGAGCACGGCCTCATTGGCAGCGTCGTCGCGGAAATATCCGAAAGCGGTGAAAAGCTGCAGCACAGCGGCAAAGGTGTTGTGAAAGGGGAGGCGCCGCATATCCGCGCGCACAAGGAAAAGGCGACTTGCGTCACGCTGCGTCCTGCGTGCGGCGGCGGCGAGCAGCGTGGGCGAGAGATCGGCGGCCGCGACGCGGTATCCCCGCCGCGCGAGTTCGAATGCATGCCTCCCGGTGCCGCAGGCCAGATCGAGAAGAGGTGCGTTTGTGCCGATGGCGGGGGGACGGTCTGCGGTCGCACTCTGGTCTGCTGATGCGTCCTGATCTGCTGATGCGTCCTGATCTGCTGATGCGTCCTGATCTGCTGATGCGTCCTGGGCTGCACGCAGGCCGGTTACCTGTTCGAACAGGTCCACCGCCTGCCGCGCTTCTTCGGCGCCGCGGTGGGCGTACAGCTCCATGTAGAGCTCGTCGGCGAACCAGTGTTTGTACCAAGACATTGTCGGCCCGTTGCGGGAAGGTTCAGAGGGCGATACGGCCTTCGAACGCGCGTGAGATCGTGGCCGCGTCGGTGAATTCGAGATCGCTGCCCATGGGAATGCCGCGCGCGATGCGCGTGATGCGCAGCCCCATCGGCTTGAGCAGGCGGGAGAGATACAGCGTGGTGGCCTCGCCCTCGACGTTGGGGTTCATGGCCAGGATGATCTCCTCCACACCGCCATTGGTGCGGTCGAGCAACTCGCGGATATGCAGGTCGTCGGGACCGATGCCTTCGAGTGGAGAGAGGCGTCCGCCGAGCACGTGATACAGCCCGCGGTACTCGTTCGAGCGTTCGATGGCAAACACGTCGTTCGACTCTTCCACCACGCAAACCACACTGTGCGTGCGCTTGTCGCTGCAGCAGATGGCGCAGGGATCGTCTTCGGTGATATTGCAGCACAGCGAACAGGAGCGCACGTTGTCCTTGACGCTCAGCAGCGCGGCCGCCATCTGCTCGGCCTCTTCCCGGGGACGCCGCAGTACGTGCAAGGCCAGACGCTGCGCCGTCTTCCGGCCGATGCCGGGAAGGCGCGCGAATTCCGCGATGAGCGCGTCGAGCGAAGGGGAGGTAGACAGCATGGGCGCGGACTACAGTCCGAGATTCCCGAGATTCAGCCCGGGAATATTCGGAAGCATGCCCGATGTGGCCTTCCCCATTTCATCCTGGGCCAGCTTTTTCGACTGGTCGATGGCCTTGTTCACGGCGGAGAGAATCAGGTCCTCGAGCAGCTCGACGTCGTCGGGTGTGACAACGCTCTTCTCGATCTTGATTTTCCGTACTTCCTGCTTGCCGTTCATGGTGACGGACACCATGCCGCCCCCCACTTCCACGGTGGTTTCGATTTCACGCAGCTTTTCCTGTGCTTCGCTCATGCGGCCTTGCAGTTCCTGCATTTTCGCCATCATATCCTGCAAATTGAGACTCATGACGTCCTCGTGTTGATATTGCATGTTCGCCAGATCAATAAAATGGGACGCGGCCTCCTGCCATGCAAGTGCCGCGTCCGGTAACTTCGATGCGGTCGTCGAGGCCGCAGATTCAGGAGACCGCGAGGGAGTGTCAGGAACCCGCGATCGTGATGCGTATCTCCAGGCCTCCTTCATGGATGGTGCTGCCGGGGATGCGCGAGCCGACGTCGGCGTCGGGACTCGTGCGCTGGTAGCGGTAGAACAGCGAGGCCTGCACGCGCTGGCTGACGCTGTATTTCGCACGCGGTTCGATGCTGATGCGCGTGATGCCCTCGCGCGGCTGTCCGCCGCTGCCGAGGTCGGTGATACCGTAAATGCGCGATGAGGTCTTGTTCAGCGTGAAGGCGAGCGTGAACTGAATGTCGTTTTTCAGCGCGAGGCCGAACAGCGGAAAATCAAATCCGTTTTTCTTGAAATCTGCCTGCACCGAAATCTCGTTGGAATTGTCTTCGACGATGTTGCTCGATGAAGTGTTGAGGCTGAATGTGCCTTTTTTATCCCAGCGCGTGTTTACGCTCAGGTCGCCGCCCCACACCTGGCGGAAGGCAAGCTGCAAGCCGACCAGCGGCTGGAAGCTGTAGCCAACCTGCTGCGTCTCGGTGATGCGCTCGCCGGTGTCCTGGCTATTGCGGAAGCCGGTGGAGAAATTCGACGAGTAGCGATGCTCGAGCGAGATGCGGTCGGCCAGGTCTTCGAGCAGCGCCCATTTTTCCAGGCCGTCCCAGCGCAATCCCCAGTTCACGCGCGGGAAGAAGCTGCCCAGCACCGAGTTCAGCCACGGCATGGCTTCGAAGCCGTCTTCGAAAGCTTCGGCCAGTTTTTCCGTCTTCGTGCGCGTGTCGCCGGCGTCGTTGATCATTTCCTGGTAGCGGTCGTTGACCGATTCCATGTTCGTATTGAAGTAGGAGAAGAACAGGAAGTCGGGGAAGGTCATGAACGAGCGTTCCAGCTTTCCGGTGGTGGTGACGCTGGCGATGGTCTGGTTGCCCAGGGCGTCGGTGCGGATCTGGTAGTTCTTGTTCAGCGACCACTTCAGGTCCCAGGCGAGATCGAGACGTGCGCCTTCCCAGAGGGGACGGTTGGTCTTGATCGAAAACGTATTGCCCTGCGTGTAGTTGTCGACGTAAGTGCCATCGGGATTCGGCGCGCGCAGGCCGCGGGCGTAGTCCTCGATGCCAACGAAGGGGAAGCTGCTTTTGAAGGCGATGCGTCCCGAAGACGGATTCGGATCACTGATCAGGCCGAGCTGGTAGAGTCGTGACGGACCCGCATCGGCGTCGGGCGGATTGCCGAAGGGCACGCCGGACCAGAAGGTCGAGAACCCTGTCTCGCCGCGGACACCGGCCACCTGGCTGCTGGTGTTCTGCGAGTAGGTGAACGCCACGTTGTCGTACTCGAGGAAGGGCACCTTGATTGCGTAATAGGCCATATCGGAAAGATACTTGCCGACGTCGATCCCGCCACCGGGCTCTTCGGCGTCGGGCAGGTTCTCCGGCTCTTCGCTTCCGAGGATGAGGGCGATGATCTCCTTGCGCATTCCCTGAACTTCTTCGTTGAGCTTCACGACCTTTTCCATGTCTTCCTGGCTCACGGCGTTCTGCTTCATCTCGCGGAACTGGTTCTCCATGTCCATCGCTTCACGGTACTTCTCGTTGAGCTGTTCCATTTTATCGGGGAAACGCTGCTCGAGCATGCGCATAAGCTCGGTCATCGGCATGCGCTGCATTTCCTCACGCCGCGCCTCGTCGACGCCTTGCTGTATCGGCGGCTTGTCTTCGGGCGGTTCGCCCTCGGGCGGCGCGGTACCGCTGCGGCGGCCGGGCATGGGCTTGCGCGGCGGGACGGGCACGTCGGCCTTGCGCTCGCCGAACAGCGGATCGAACAGCGACTTCAGCTTGACGGTCATCTGCGCGCTGGTGCTGGCATTGTAGTTCGCCGTGCGGCCCTGCTCTTCCTGCTGGATGTTCTGCTGCCAGTTGTAGCTGACCTGGTACGACAGGTTCAGGTCGACATGGCGGTCGAGATCGAAGATCGAGGGAATGCGCGGGCGACTCTGCAACGAGACCTGCTGCTGGTAGGTGGTCGGAATGCCGAAGTACAGTCCGCCGCTCCGCCCGAAGAAAATGTCGCTGAAGATAGCAGAGCTCTGGCGCTGGGCGATCACCGGGAGATTGTAAATCGGATCCTTGATCAGGTCGCCGTTTTCGTCGAACACATAATCGGTTTCCAGGCCCAGCAGCGACGAACGCAGGCTGGTGCTGTAGTTTCCGCTCAGGTTGAGCAGGCTCTCCTCCGACAGCGTGTAGGCGAGACTGGCCGAACGACTGTGCATGAAGGTGCGGGTGTACGGGCGGTAGCGCAGCGGATCGCGCTCGACCTCCTCGATGCGGGAACGCTCGAGACCGGCGTCGGTGGAAACGCGCGTGGGCAGGAAGTACCACTTCGCGTCCTTGTAGAAATCGAGCAGGAACACACCGTCGAAAACGGTGAACGGCTTGATGTAGGCCTCGCGCCCGAAATCATAGCCGTAGCCGACACGCGCCTGCCACTGCCAGTTGCGACGCGAGCGGAATATCGGATCGCGATATCTGGTAACCGAGTAGTTGTAGCTCAACTCGAGACGGTTGAGCACATCCTGCACCAGCCAGCTCTCGCCCGGGGCCTTGAGTCGAATGGTGGGAATGGCCCAGCTGTCACGGATCGACAGCGTCTGCGTTTCGATGCGCGCGTTGCGCGTGGCTTCGTCGATCTCGCGCTGCGGCTTGCCCTCATCGCGCATCTTGTCGGCGAGCGCCGCCACGGCGCCTTCGACCTCCACGTCTGGCTGACCAGGGATGAGCAGCGGCTTGCTCAGGTTCTCCGCATGCGAGTAGGTGACGCGCACCTGCGTGCCTTTCCAGTCCTCGGGGAAGGCCTTGTCGATGTTGAGAGTGGTGGTCATGTTCCAGTTCGTCGTCCACGCGCGTGTGGCACTGAAGCGTTCGGAGATACCGTGGAAAAACGGATCGGAATGATTGACGTTCGCACTGATGTCGGCGATGTCGGCCAGACGGAAGCTCATCGACGCATTGTAGGCGTAGCCCGTTTGCGCATTCGGCTGGATCACGCGCAGCTCGTTGATCCACAGACTGCCGGTGATGTCGGAGCCGTCGAGGTTGCGCACGCCGACGGAAATGAACTGCACGCGCACGATGTCGGGATTGCCCTGCACCCAGAACCAGGCGTTGTCCTTGCCCGGCACCCGGAACGCGTCGTAGGCGCTGAGGCTGTCGATCTGGCTCTTCACCCCGGTAAGACGGCTGAAGTCGATGGCCACCTCGTTGTTCGATGACCAGCCGGGCTCGACGATCATACGGTACTCGTAGTAATTCGCCGTGTCGATGCCGAAACGCATGATCATCTCGTAATCACGGCCCTGCAGGTCCGGATCACCATGCACATACATCTTCAGCTGGCGGTAGTTGAACAGGTCGATGCCGTTGCCCGGGAAGATGCGGTAGGCCTCGCGAAGCGAGTCGCCGGGCAGATCGAAGAATTCCAGAGACAGCGACTGTTCGTTTCCGTAGATCTCCTGGTCGGGACGCGTGCGGTCGCGCGGACGGATCACGCCCGGCGGCACGGTATAGTCGGGATTGTCTTCGACGTTGACCACAGCGACGGCGAATTTATCATCGTTGCGGATGCGCTCGTACCACTGGTTGCCTACGAAATTGAATTCGGCGATGCGCAGCGTGCTCTTGGCGTCGGTGACGCCACCGCGGTCGACGTCGGTCAGGATCACGCGCATGTACTCCACATTGTCCAGTGCCGGCGCACCCACCTCGGCGTCGGGCGCGGCAAGCGGAATACGGAACTGGTACCACCCGTTTGTCCCGCCGCCCACTACGTACGGATTGTCGATCTGGAAACGCGATTCATCGAGATCAACGACGTATCGGAAATAGTCGTTCGCCAGGTCGAGTACGCTGTTATTGTTGAGATCTTCGGTATCGGGGAACTGTCCCGCCGGGTCGTCGAGGTTGCCCTGCGTGCCGTTGAATTGCGTCCAGTTGTTCGGGTCGTAGGCGAAGTTGTCGCCGCTCGGGTCGTCGGCCGGGATCAGGCCCGCGGCGATCTGTGCCGCGTATACCGTGCGCTCCTGGTCATCGGTGAGCATGTCCAGACCGATGTCCTCCTGCGGATCGAGAATCCCGTTGCGGATGGACCCCGGGATGACGTCGTCCTCGGTGTTGAGCTTGCCATCCGGGATGACGTCCTCCGAAATCTTTCCGAGGTCGATGATCATCTTTCCACCGGTCGGCATGTTCTCGACCTTCATCCACAGCTCGATGTAATTGAAGTTGCCGTCGACGAGATTGGTGGCGTTCACCGGCAGCAGGCGCTGGATACTGGCCCAGTTGCGGCCCTGCAGGCCGAGGTCGGGATTGTAGTTGTACTGCCCGCGCAGGCCGGGATAGTAATCGAGATCGAGCACGGTGACGCGCTGATCCTCACGAGCCACGCTCTTTTCCGGCCAGATGTCGTCGACGCGCACAATGCGATCCGACACCGCCGTGATCGGCAGGTTGTAAAAGTCGAGCTTGGCTCGGTTGGTCTGCATGAGCGTGTCGGAAGCGGCGCTGTTGTTCGGCAGGACGTTGGGAACCGAACCCAGTCGCCACACCGAATACGCGGTCTGCAGCGGAATGAAGATGCGCGAGCCCTCGAAGTCGTCGAGATAGGCGATGCCTTCGCCGTCATCGCTGGGGATGGTACTGGTCTTGCTGCTTTGCTCGGGCATGACCATGGCCATTTCACCCTGCACCGACAGGGTGGACTTCTCCTTGGTGGAAATGAACGGCAGGGTGTTGAGCGCGTCGGTGATGAACGGCAGGTCAAGCGTGGTCTGCGCGTCGACGCCGAACATCGAATTGCTGATGGGCTCCTCGCCGATGCGCACCTTGTCGCTGAGCGTCTTCTGGTTGAGGCTCATGTACGTGAAGCCGAGGAAGGAATGCTCGCCGAGGTCCACGTCGCCGCGGACGCCAACCAGCGTCTTCGACGCGAAGGTGAAGAGATCCTGCTTCTCGAATTCGATTTCCACCTTCGCCTCGGGCACCAGCGCTTCCTCGCGCGTGATGCGCACGGTACCGACCTGCTCGTCGACGGTATAGTCCACACCCTGCGTCAGCGGCGAGCCATTCATGAACACGCGCACCGAGCCAGCCACGACGTTGAAGCCGAGGTTGTACACGGCCGAGGAGGTCCCACGCGTGGTACCGCTGATGACGATTTTATCGCGTGAACTCTGGCGCGCCTGTGTCTTGGTCTGCGTATAGACTTCCTTGTAGGTATAGTCCTCGATGTCCGTTGGATTCTGGATGAGGATGGAATTCAGCGTGAGCATCCCTTCGGCCCAGGGTTCGAGCGTGGGGAAGATGATCTCGCCGCGCACGGGATTCACGGTGATGCCGGGGATGAAGTCGATACGGCCGTCGGGCGGACCACCGTTTTCATCGGTGTAGTCGAGACCGAACAGGCGCAGCAGAGGTGCGTTGGTGTTGGGCAGGATCTCGATGTCGGGCTGTCCGCCGGAACGATACACGATCTTGAAATTCGCCAGGTCGGCCGCTGTCAGGTTGCGCGTGTTCAGCGAGTAGATGCTTCGCACCTTGAGTTTCCAGGCCTTGGTAAACGACGGGCCCAGGTTCTTCGGCTTGACGAGTTTGAGTACCTGTCGCGAGGGGACGCTTTCATTTTTGTCGTTGACATAGGTCTGCAGCCGGGGATCACCGGCGAAAGTGCCGTAAATCAGATCGTCATTGCTCGCCGTCGTCGGACCCTCGACGCGGTAGGCCACGGCCAACACCTGGTCGTCCTGGATGCTGGAGTTGAGCGTGATGATGCCCGTGACGGCGTTGAGGAAGTAGTCGACGTCCTTCTGCAGGCGCTTGAAGCGGCCGACCTCGATCTGGCCGGACTGCGGATCAACGCGCAGGCTGGGATCGAGATAGTTGTCGTAGTCGGCGGGGAAGGAGGGATCGCCCGGCAGATAATCCTGCGGATTGTCGATGAACGCCACCACGTCGCGTTCGTCGGGATCCGTGACCACACCGCTGGTCTGCGGACGGGAAAGCCAAACCTCGACTTCCTTGATGTACAGGTCGGGCCGGATCACGACAGGGGAGTTGTTGTCGGGGAACAGCGCCCGGTAGTTGTAATAGGCCTCGTATGGTGAGATCCCTTCGTTGTTGTAGTCGCGGTAGGCCTCATCGATGAAGTAATGGTTGTCGGAATACTCGTAGGCGTGGCGCTCGAACTTCTGTTCCTGCGCGCCGCCATTGATCGACAGCCGTGACGACTCACCCTTCTTCTGCGACGCGATGGTCTGCAGGCGCAGCGGACCGAGCTGGAACTCGGCCTTGAGGCCGAACAGCGCACCCGAGCCCTGAATCAGCGTCGACGGTGTCTGCAGCGAGACGTTGCCGGCTTCGACAGATTGGACAATCTCATCCTCATATCCGGTATACTTGATCTTGAGCTGGTTCTCGTAGTCGAAGGTGCGCTCGGTGCTCCAGTCGGCGCGGATGCTCAGCTTGTCGCCGACGAGCCCATTGACGTTGATCTGCACCTGCTGCTTGAAGTTGGGGGAGAACTGTGTCGGTCGCAGAAACACCGACTGCTGGTCGGAGCTTTCGATCTTGAAGCCGGCGTTGATGTCGATGGCGCCGTTGATGCGCACGCTGATGCGGCTGCGGTCGCCAAAAATGCTCATCAGCGGGTTTGGAGCGATGGGAATGTCTATTTCGGTGACACTCCTGATCAGGTTCGCCAGATCGTCTCCCTCCTGCAGGGAATATTCGGACGACTTTCTCGCCGTTCGCCGTTGCTGTTCGTAGTTGTAGCGTCCCTGGATATAGTCTTCCAGTGACATGCGGTAGGGGATGCGCACGTCCTGGCCATTGATCGTTTCCCGTATCAGTACCTCGTTCTTCGTCGAATCCACCGTGACGATGCGCTGGATGCCGCGCGACGGTTGTCCGTAGAGCGGGGAGATACGATCGGGGAAGGGCCGGGCCACCGGCGAAGGCCGTGGTCGCGCAGGAAAAAACGTCGAGCGCGCCGTTGTGTCCGATGGCGGAATGTCGAGGCTGTCCACAGCCAACCCGAGCGATGACGCAAACGACGCCAGTGCGATGTCCATTTCGGTCGCCGTATCGAACAGGTGCTCTGTCCCCGCGTCGTCGATGCGGTTTGTCTGCATCGCTTCGGATGACGTCGTCGCCGCTGAAGTGCGTGTCGCCGCTGAAGTGCGTGTCGCCGCTGAGGCGCGTGTCGCCGCTGAAGCGCGTGTCGCCGCTGAGGTGTGCATTGCGGCAAGGTCGGTCAGCGCGGCCTGCCGCTGGTGTGCGGGGACTCCCATGAGCGTTCCCGCTCCCGCCTGCACGAAGGCATTCCATTCCATGGCGCTTTCGATGGTGATGACCGGAATGGTGAACA
>JAGTUZ010000147.1 GCA_018224415.1 Bacteroidota bacterium
CACATCCGAAAATGGCCGAAATGCTGCGAAGTACCTATGGGGTGATGGTGTATCAGGAGGACGTCATCAAGGTCGCGCATTTCATTGGTGGGCTGAGTCTCGGAGAAGCTGATTTGCTGCGTCGCGCCATGTCGGGGAAGATGCGATCGCGCGACGCCATGCGGGCGCTGAAGAACACGTTTTATGCTGGCTGCGGCCGCCAGGGAATCACCGACGAGGTGATCTCGGAAATATGGCGACAGATGGAATCCTTCGCCGGATACAGCTTCTGCAAGGCGCATTCGGCATCCTATGCCGTGCTGTCCTTCCAGGAAGCATATCTGAAGGCGCATTATCCGGCGCTGTTCCTCTGCAGTGTACTCAACAACCAGGGCGGGTATTATCGTCCAGAGGTGTACATCCAGGAAGCCCGACATCTGGGTCTGCGCATTCTCCTGCCGGACGTGAACACAAGCGACGAACTACATTTCTGTCCCGACGACCGGACCATACAACTCGGCTTCCTTCATGTGAAGGGACTCACGGATCGGACGCGGGTCCCGCTGCTGCGGGAGCGCCGGGAGCACGGGAAATTCACGGATTTCGACGACTTCCTCCGGCGCGCCGGCACAACTGCGGAAGATACCGGACTGCTGGTGCGCTGCGGAGCCTGTGACGGATTCGGTGAACAGCGTCCCGCCATGCTTGTGCGTACGCGCCTGTTCTTCAATCGCGGACATCGTCGCGTGGCGGAACCGGAGCTGCAACTGCGTTTCGAGTCCTTCGACGAGGATCTGCGCCGGCTTCGTCCCTACACGCCGGAGCAGATCACGCAGATCGAACTCGAGACGTTCACCTACACCGTGTCGACGCATGTGCTCGACCATTTCGAGAAGGAACTGCGCCTCACCGTGAAAGCAGACCGGCTGCAGGAGCATGTCGGCCGGCGTGTGCATGTCGGCGGATGGATGATAGCGGCGAAGCTGACCAGGACGAGAAAACGGGAACGGATGATGTTCATCAACCTCGACGATGCGGTGGGACGCATCGACGTTGTGCTGTTCCCCAAGGCCTTCGATCGCTACGCGCATCTGCTGCGCAGCACGGGGCCGTTTGTCATCTACGGAAAAGTCGTACGGGAATACGAGGTGCTGAATCTCGTTGCCGAGCACGTGACACTTATCCGGAAAGAATAGTCCCGCGCGAAGCCCGCGCATGCGAAGCCCGCACATGCGAAGCCCGCGCATGCGAAGCCCGCACATGCGAAGCCCGCGCATGCGAAGCCCGCGCATGCGAAGCCCGCGCATGCGAAGCCCGCGTGCACGATGGTGCATGTTTTGCGAAAATATCGTATGATTTCATGTTGTATCGTCATTCTCGCAGGGTGCGCTACAGAAGGACAACAGCATGAGATTCCGTTTGTGTTTGTTTCGTGATTTTGCCGGCAAGGCCTTGCCTGTTGCCGTCGTATTCACGTTGCTCGCAACGTCGTGCCCGGCGCAACGCAACGGCGTTACAGAAGAGCGCAACGGCGATACGGATACGCGCAGCAACGTCACGGAAGCGGTTATCGGTGCTACGGACAGCCTTCCCGCTCGCATACGATTCATGACCGAGGAATCGATGCGCCTGCACACGCTCGAATCGGCACGTGGACTCCGTCTTGGCCGGGAGGCGCTCCGTCTGGCGAGAGAACTCGGCGACAGCATCCTGATGCTGCGTGCCCACAATGCCATCGGGGCCAGTCGCTGGATCCGCGGGGAATACGATCTCGCGGTGCGGGCGCACCTTGCGGCGCTGGACCTTGCCGAGGCCACGGGCAGCCTGCCGGATATCGGTGCGTGCAACAGCAATCTCGGGTTGATGTGCCGCACCATCGGGATGCGCGAGCGTTCGGAGGAATACCTGCGTGCGGCGATTCGCATCCGTCAGGAGATCGGCGACGAGGCGGGACATTCACGCAGCCGCATGAACCTCGGCCTGCTGTTCGCAGAGACGGGACGCTACGATTCGGCGCGCGTCCTGCACGAAGCAAGCCTCGCCTGGGGAAGAAAGGTCGGAGATTCGCTCACCATCGCGCGGAACCTGCATTATCTCGGCCGTGTCGAGCGGGCCACCAACAGAATGCCCGAGGCGGAGAAACTGGTTACCGAGTCCCTGCGATACTTCGATCAGATTCGGGATCGAAACGGACGCTCCCTGGCCGCCGCGGACCTCGCCGACATCCTCCTCGCCACCGGGCAGATCGCGAACGCGCGGCGACAGGCGGAGCTGGCACTCCGCGAGGCGCTCGCGCTCGGTTCCCGCTTCGCCATCCGTGAGGCGGCACACGTGTTGTCGCGAATCCACGAGCAAACGGGAGCGTTTCGCGAAGCGCTGCGTTTCGCGAGACTCGCTGCCGATGCCGCGGACAGCCTCTACAACCGGGAGGCGTCACTGCATCTCGCACAGGCGACGCTCTCGCAGCAGATTGCAAAACGCGAGGGATTGTGGAAACTGCGCGAGCGCCGGAAACAGCTGGAATGGGAATCGTCCAGACAATCGGAGCGTCTTGTCCGGAATGTCCTGTTGATTGGCGCTTCCCTGCTGTTCGTGATCCTGTTGATCCTGCTCTTTGCCTATCGGGCGAAGCAGCGAAGCACGAAGCTGATCGCCGGACAGAAACGCCATATCGACGAGGCAAACAGCAAGCTGCGGCTCGAGGTGGAGACGCGGCAGCGCATGCTCTCCATCATCGGACATGACCTGTTCGGTCCGATGGGCGCCGCAGAAGGCATGCTGCAACTCGCCGCTGACGAGACCCTTGGACGGAACGAACGCGACGAACTTGTCGGGAGCGCCCGGGCGACGGTCAGTGGATCCGTGACGCTGCTCCGCACGCTCGTCAGCTGGGCGCGCGCGCAGGAACGGGATCTGACGCTGTCGCTCGAGGCCGCAGATCTCATGGAGGTGCTGCGTCCCGTATTCGATCTTGCCGCATCGGTCGGAAAGAGCAAGGGCCTGCGCATGTCGATGCAGGGTCCGGAAGAATTTCCTCTCACGTTCGATCGTCAGGTGATCACGGTGTTGGTAGAAAATCTTCTATCGAATGCCGTGAAATTCACCGGAGAAGGGGGGAGTGTTTCGATGGAAGTGGAGCGGGGGGAAACAGACTACCGTATCCGCATACGGGACACCGGCCGCGGGATGCCGAAGGATCTGGTCGAACGCATTCGCAGTGGTGCAAGCGGCACGTCGCAGCAGGGCAGCAATCGGGAGAAGGGGCACGGACTCGGGCTGGATATCTGCCGCCGCCTGACGGCGCTGCATCACGGCGAACTGTCGGTCGAAAGCGAGCCGGGTGTCGGGAGCACGTTCACACTTCGCCTGCCCCTGGATCCAGCCGCCTATTCCAGGAATGTGCGCGAGGATACGACGGAACCTGTGGACTCCTCGATATAGACGATTCCGCGGCCGCGCACGAACCAGGCGTGCCAGACAGGGCCACTGCCGGATGGCGCTCCGTTTCCCCCTTCCATGGCGAAACGCACAAGCATGGCATCCTCGAATCGTCCGCGGTCCCGCGGCAGAATCAGCTCATCGAAATGCTGCAGCACGCGTCCGGTGACCGTCATCGAAGCACCGCTTCCCCCGAGCAGTTCGACCGCCGGCCAGGCGCTGCCGATGGCGAAACGCGGGGGCAGCAGCATCCATGGAGCGGGATACCGTGTGATCACCGTACCACCGTCGATACGTGTCCATGTCAATCCGTCGTCGCGTGAACGGTACACACCGCGATCAGTGCCGGCGTAGAAGGCACCGTCCGGTGCGGAACGGAGCGCGAGCACATGCCGGTCGTGCAGACCCGAAGGGACGGGCATCGCACCGGTGTACCGGTATACTCCTGTCGTGCTGCCGATCAGCACCGTCCCACGCGCGGGCGCCTGGGCGACTGCGGTCGTGACGAGGGAGGGGTCGAGAGGAATGCCGACCCATACACCGGGGAACGGCGCGACAAACAGCTGGGCCGGATCGCTCAAGCCGACCGCGGGATACGGGGAGGCAGCGCAGGTGGAAATCCTGCGGACGCGTTCGAACTCGGAGCGTTCGGAATAGCCGATCTGTGCGGGGAGGGATTTGTTCAGCTGGATGTAAGCGATGCCAAGCGATTCGGTTGCCACGAACAGGACTTCTTGTTCCGCATGCAGCGGGAGGATGGCGATGTCGTTGATGGATTCCCCGCCAGGAAAGGTGCTGAAGGATATCCAGCTCAGGAAGGGTCGCCGGGAGAACCAAAGCTGCCGGTCGATGACGGCGAAGAGGACATCGGATTGGGAACTCTCGATATCCGAAACTCGTCCGGCGGGCGCCGGTAGCCGTGTCCAGACCGCGTCATGCCGTCCCTTGCTGTAGATTCCCGCGCTCCCGGCGGCGAAGAACAGCGTCGTATTGCCCGTGACCGAGTCGCGGGCGAGGGCGGTGATGCCGTCCTGCACGGGAAGTTCCATCGCGTACCATTCACCGCTCGCCGCGCTGTAGTGGAAGATCCCGCCCTGATCCGAGCCGGCCAGGAGGGCACCGGCATCGAGCGGCAGCAGGATGCTGCCTCGAACCTCCGGGCCTGGGATGCTGCCCACGATTTCGGCGAGGCGGTGCGTGACAGGGAGATGCCAGAGCGTATTGACTTCGATGCCACTGAGAAGGCCGCTTGTTGGCGACACATTCCAGAAGGTGCGTGCGAGTACGCGGTCCTGCGCGTCATGCAGCACGTCATGAAAACCGCCGTTGGTCTCTCGGGTGAGAACATGCCGGTAGAATTGCCCGTCGCGTTCGACGCCGTATGTGCAGTCCGTGATTGTTGCGGGCCAAAGCCATTCCGACGCGCGATACGGGAGCGAGGGGTCCGGGGAGACACCGTCGCTGCATGCCGAGAACAGCAACAGCAGGGCAGCCGCGATGGGCAATGACATACGGGAAATGACCGATGTGCGGGGGATTACCATAGATACACCCCGAATCCGAAACGAACATCGAGGGAAGTCGTGAACGAGCGTTCGGCCGCCTCGGCGCGGCGGATGATGCCGATGACGCCGTCGCCGGATTCGATATCAGGCAGCAGCGGCGCGCCCGGGGACATCCACACACCGCTTCCATGCAGTCCGGCGCGCAATTGCAGCACCGTCGAAACGACATAGACAACGGAGAGTCCCGACGAGAGCATCACCGGATTTCCTTCCCCGAGCAGGATCCCGCTTCCGGCATCCGTCTCGATACGCAGCCGCGAATCGGGATTGAACGTGTAAACGCCGTGCAGACGCAGCCATGGATACAGTCCGGCCTCCTGCTCGCGGTCAATGACTATAACTGTGCTTCCGCCCGGATCACCGAGCGGTGCGTCGTGGGCAGCAAGGCGCTGCCGGGAGAAACGGGACTGTCCGAGGTCGAGTCCGGCAGCGAAGCGATCACTGAAACGATACCGCAGCCCGGCGAGATAGACGCCCGAGAGCGGGAGCGTTTCCGTTCCTCCTGCTCCTGCAGTTGTAAAGGGCGTTGCGCCGGTTTCCAGATAGAGATGCAGGCGTCCTGCAAGCAGTTGTCCAAGTGGCGAGGTCATATGTCCCCGCGGATACTCAAGTCTTTGCGCACCGTCGCCGCGTGGGATCAGGAACAGAGCGGCCAGGTCATCCTCCTGCAGAAAACGTCCCGCCGGTACTGCACGGGTCTCCGTCGCGGAGGGGGTAGCCGTCGTGTTGTGGATATCCGTCGTGTTGCGGATATCCGTCGCTGGGGGGGTAGCCGTCATGCTGGTGAGAGGCGACCCGTGAACGGAAAACTGCGGACTACGATGTCCGGTATTGGCAGCGGGAGAAGGCACATCGCTTCCCGCGAGGGGCTCCGCAGTGGAGGGCGCAGGGAGAGTCTGAGGGGTGGACGGCAGGAGTGTGGGCGCTTCTGTGGACATCGTGCCTGCTCCGGCGGACCGTTCGTCACGGCCGGAAGGTGCGACGAGGGAAACGCCGATGGCGAGCACGCCGCCAATCAGCAGCAGGCCCACGATACGCCGTCCAACCGAAAACAGTGCCGCGCCTTTCGAGCCGTTTGCCAGTCCGCCTGCCGTCACGGCGGGCAGCGGCGTCGAGGGAACCACTTCGCGCAGGGAAGGGATGCGTTGCGCGAGCGCCTGTTGGGTGCGGAGGGGAACGGCCACGGGAGTGCCGCGATCACGCAACCGGGCGTCAAGCTGCCGGTACTGTTCCAGGAGTTGTTGTTTGTGCGGGTCCCGCGCGACTTCCTCGAGAAACGCGTGCCGGGCGCGTGCGTCGAGCATGCCGTCGAGATAGGCCAGCAGCTGGTGTTCGAATGTATCACTCATGGTCTTCCACCTGTGTAAACCCCGCGGAACTGCCGTCCGCGAAGTACGGAGAGAGCATCACCCGCAGCGCCTGCTTGGCGCGCCAGAGCCGCTGGCGGATGATGCCGATGTTCGTGTGCGTTGCCTCCGCGATTTCCGCGTACGACAGTCCTTCGAATTCCCGAAGCAGAATGGCCTCCCGCTGCGACTCGGGAAGTTCGTGGATGGCGCGGTCGAGTTCGCCGCGCAATGTGTCGCGATGCAGCAGTTCGTCTGGCGCCTCGCCGTTCTCGATCTGCTCGTGCTGTTCGGAAAGCGGCACCTGTCGGCGGTGCCGCTTGATGTGATTGAGACAGTTGTTGCGCGCGATTGCGTACATCCACGAACGCACGTTGTCGCCGTTGCGCAGCGTCGCAGCATGCTCGTGAATCTTGATGAATGTCTCCTGGAACAGATCCGATGCCATGTCTTCGTCTCCATGTACGAAGCGGAGGATGTACCGGAAGATTTCGAGATGACGTCGCTGGTACAGCGCCACGAACCCCCGCTCGTCTCCGTTCCGGAAGGCTGCCAGAAGCTCACCGTCGGAGCGGTTGTCCTCCCGGGCGGTTGTACCGGCTCGTGACTGTGTGCCATTCGCATTGCTGCTTTTTCCTGTGTTGTCCGGAAGCGTGTCTTCCCGCTGCGTGACGGCGTCGCGCAGCGCCGGCGTGAGGCCGGTGCGTGTCAGGCAGGTATCATCCGCAGGGAGGAGCGCTTTGTGCAAGGGAACTCGCAGGTTAATGGAGAGAGCCGGTTGTCGGGTCTGTTGTCCGGAAGCGGGATACGGACAGGGCGGCTGCCCTGTCCGTATCACCTCCGGGGTGAGAGAGAACACGATCGCGGGTGTTGTGCCGGCCTTAGCGCACGATGAGTGCGTTTTTGGTCAGGGACACCCGAACGCCCTGGGCGGTCACACCGGACACGCGGATGCGATAAGCGCCTGCATGGGCCGGAACACCATCGATGCGACCGTTCCAGGTCCAGTCCGCGATGGCACCATCACGACGGGCCACGACGCGGCCAAGCATGTCCATGACCTCGATGCTGCCCGATGCCAGAGGCTCGCTCAGCGTGACGCGGAGCCGGTCTGTGGCCGGATTCGGAGACAGTGCAGCGGTGACCGTCGTGGGCGAAACCGGCTGGTCGCCGATGCCGGTAACGGTCGGACCGCTGACGAGGTCGAAACGGGAATTCAGATGGTCGTGTGAGCCGTGCATGGTAAGGACGTCAGTGATGCGTCGCGTGGGCACTTCCTTGCTACGGAGCATCAGGGCGATGGTTTCACCGGGCTGGGCCTCACGAGGAAATTCCTGCGCATTGATGATCTCGAAATGCGAGGAAGCATCCATCGAGAAGCCGGCAACCGTCACCGGAACCTGCAGGTTGTTGACGAATTCGAGAATCCGCGTCCCGGCTGTTTCGACGTCGCCCATCTCGATGGCCGGAATGCGGCGGTCCTTGGGGAAGAGCGCGATACTGCCGGAATTCGGCGCTGGTGTGGTCGGGATGCCGACGAGCGTCAGGAAGACGGTCATGGGAATCGACGTTGGATCGGTATGCATGCGCAGTGTTGCGACGTCTTCCACGCCAACGGCGCTGCTCTGCGTGGTAGGAGCATAGCGGATGGTGATATCTGTTTTCCCGCTGGCGGGCATGCCCGGAGCGTGCGGCTGGATGGTCACAGGCAGCGCAGTCTGCAGGGAATAGATTCCCTCGTCGTTTCCATCCTCCCACGCGGCGGCTGCGAACGTCACCGGTTGCGGAGTGATGTTGAACAGTTCGATGGTCACGTCCGACTGTCCGTCGATCGGCGCGCTGACCGTGTTGACATACCATCCCACGATTCCAGTGGAATCGCCGGGGAAGTGGATTCCCGTCGCCGAACGTCCGGTGAGGTCAATGTTCACATTCTGGGCTGTCGGGGTGGCGGCGGGATTGATGAACGCAACGGTCAGTACCTCGTTTTCCACCTGGGCGGTGCTCATCGGATGGAAGCAGACCCGGATGGCCATCGAGGCGTTTGGCTGTATCGATGCCGGCAGGGTGAGATGCGGCAGGGTGAACGCTGAGGAAAATCCACTGAGCGTGGCGCTGTTCACGGTAATGGTGTGCTGCGTTTTGTTTTCGATCACCGCATCCAGGCATAACGTCGTGCTCGAATCGACCATGCCGAAATCGAGCATCCGCGAAATCAGAACGCCGTCATAATCCTTGTACGGAGGCGTCGCGCCGAACAGCATCAGATGCTCGACCTGCTGACCGCCGTCGATCAGGAGCATGCCCTCGCCGAAGCCAGCGTACGAGTTGTCGAAGGTCACCGCGAGCGTTTGCACCGCGCCGCTGTCGAGCGTCATCGTCGACGCGCCGATGCTGAAGGCCCCGCCGGTCATCAGGTCGAAATCCAGCGTAAGCTGCTGGCCCGAGATGTTCCGGAGCGTGATGTCTTTTGTCAGTGTTGTGTTTTCGGCGGTCTCGAACAGCATGAAGCCGTTTTTCCCGTCATATTCGACCGTGAACAGCGGACCGCCGCTGTGACCATCGCCGACGTAGGCAACGATCATGGCGCTGTCGCTTTCGATGCCGTCGCTGACGGATACCTGCGCCGTGTACACACCCTTGGCGGTGCCGCTGAAGCTGACGGGAACTTCCACCGAGGCGCCCGGACCAAGCGTGAGCGGGGAGGATCCGGTGTAGGTGAATGCCGCATCGCCGGCGAGTGTCACTGTGAGCGGATGCGTGATGTAGGTCAGGTTTTCCACGCGGAAGATCGTTGTCGCACTCTCGTTTTCCGCGAGACGCATTTCATGGAAATCCGGGTGAAGCAAAAAATTGCCCGGTCCCTCATGCACAATCACGCGTACTTCGAGACTGTCGGTGTCAACGCCATCGGTCACCGTCAGAAGCGAGGTGAACGTGCCGGGAGTCGTGCCCAGCACGGAAAGCATTACGTCCTCGCCCATGCCCGGTTGCAGGGTGACCTGCTGGTCCGCGGGGTCGAGTGTGAAGACATTCGATCCGTTCAACGCAAGCGAGAGCGTCACCGGCGAATTGCCGCGATTGATGAGCATGACGGGAAAGGCGGCTTCCATGCCTACCAGGGTTTCGATTTCGTCGTGGAAGAGAACCAGCCATTTGTACGGCTGCTCGTACGCGATGACGCCGATGGCGGCGGAATCCGTATGGCTCCCGTCGGTCACCTGCAGTATCGTTTCAAACTGGCCTTCGACAAGGCTGAGGAAATCGACAAGCGCCGTCACGCTGCCGAATGCCGGAATGGTCAGACTGCCATTGCCCGCGAGCGAGAATTCAGCGCTGCCGTTCAGCGACAACTGCACGGTCAGGGGATTTCCGGTCAGGTTCTGGATGGAAACGGGGATCTGCGTGGCTTTGCCAAGGTCGGCGGTCACGCCCTGGAACGGTGGGAGCAGGACAAAGGGGCCGGGTCCCGGAACCACATTGACAATCAGTCGGAGCGAATCGGTCACGGCTCCGTCGGTGACCGTGAGCAGCGCCTCGTGTCTGCCGACCGACACCGACTGGAAGCGCACGAACACGACGTCCATCTGGCCGTGATCAAGCACCTTGACCCGGCCGAGCGAATCAAGCGTGAACGCTCCCACAGCGTTCTGCGAAAGGTCCACCGTGAGTGTGACCGTGGATGCGCCGTTGTTTTGAAGGAAAATGGGAATGTCGAGCGGCATGCCGGCGACCGCTTCTGCCTCCTCCATCATGTGGATCACGTACGTGAAACCGGATGTGGGTTGGGCGGACGAAGCGGACGGCAGCGCGAAGGACAGCGACAGCAGTGCAAGCATGCACAGCGCAGTCGTCGCGAACCGTGGATTTCTTCGAATCATGGAGACACCTGTTTTTGAATGAAGTTCAGATCAATGGCCATTGTGGTTCCGAGCAAATAAGACAGGTGGGAGAAAGAAAAATCACGCCGCGAGGCGTGATTTTCTCTCCTGTCGAAATGCCGGTGTGATGCGCGGCGAAAGGACGGCCGCAGGTGTCACATCAGCAACTGGAATCCGACCAGAACGCTGACGTCGCCGCCCGAGATTTCCGCGTCGATGTCAGGCTGTCCGGCGACTTCGTAGCTTCCTTCCAGCCATCGATGTGAATATCTGATTGTTGCATCCAATACCAGGTTGCGGGTGAGGAAATATCCGAGACCGGCCCCCGCAAACAGGCCGACACCGCTGGCCGTCGTGGTTGCCGGAAGGGTGCTGCTCGTGGCATCGCTCTCCTCGTATTCGCCCAGCGCGTGCTGGTAGCCCACGGCGACTTCGGGATAGACGAACCAGCGCACGGTCATGGGTTGATACCAGCGGAGCAACGGTCCCAGGAACAGCTCGCGATCGAATTGCCTGGCGCGCTGGTTGGAAGGATTCGGCGACGGTTTGATCTCGCCCCGGCGCGAGTACCAGTCGAGTTCGACACCAAGCAGCAGACTTCGTGTGACGAACGCACCGCTGCGTGTCGCGAGTTGTATCGACTCGTAGGAAAATTCCGTGCCCGCCGTTGCCGTCGGGAATTTCAGGTCGGTGTCCGTGCGTCCGGAAGAGTAACTCCCGCTGACGCTGTACATCGCGCGATACAGGCGCATCATGCCCTGTCCGGAAGACACGGCGGGGAAAAGAAGCAAAGCAACTGCGACAAAAACCAGGCGTTTCATGTAGCCTCCGGTATGGAGATGTGCTCGAAAACGGATACAAAGCATTGATTCCGAAGTACGATCACGCAAGGTAGCCATGTCACGCATTATCCGCAACAGTATCGCGGCGGAACTCGCCAGCAGCGGAATAGAATCGCGACGGAACAGTATCGCGGCGGAACTCGTCAGCGGCGGAACAGGCCAAAGAAAAAACGGGATCCGGCGATGGCCGAATCCCGTCTCCATGGGAGGATGTCCCTCGGATCATTTTTGCTTTTTGATCGTGCAGCCGATGGCCTTGGTTGTTGTCACCGAAGGCTCGCTGCCGTCGAGCAGGGCCGAGACGGCATCGGCGACATACGGCTCATCGACGTCATCTGCATCGGAATGGTTGTTGTCGATCGCGCCGATATAACGCACGATCAGGTCCGCACCGCGTTTCTGCAGCACGTACACATGCGGCGTGCGGGTGGCGCCGTACTGCGGATAGATCTTCTGTCCGTCGTCGAACAGATAGGGGAAGGAAAAGTTCTTCTCCTTCGCGCGTTCTTTCATCTCGTCGAAACTATCCTCCGGCTGTACCGCAGGATCGTTCGGATTGATGGCGATCACCGGGTAGCCGAGCGGTTTGAACTTTGCGTCCAGCTCGATGATACGATCTTCATACGCGACCGAGTACGGACAGTGATTGCAGGTAAATATGACGATGAAACCCTTCGCGTTATTGTAATCCGCGAGGGAAACCATCATACCGTCGACATTTTTCAGGCTGAAATCCGTCGCCTTGTCGCCGACGCCATAACCGCCGGCGTTCAGCGTCATCACGAGCAGGGGGAGCAGCAGGGCTGCGAGCATAAATCGTTTCATTCCGTTGATCCTGTAAATGAATGGATGAGTGTTTGCAGTTCGTCACGTGTGAAGGACTGTTCGCGGAATTCCCGCTTCCACTTGTTGAACACAAGAGTTGCGGGAATGGCACCGCTCCATTCGGGGTCCACTCGGTCGATCCACGCATTGGCGTCCGGATCGTCGAGAACCACGACGGTTGATTGCAGCGCGCGATCCTTCACGAAGGGAAGCAGGCGTCTCTGCAGTTGGCGCCGGAAATCCAGATTGACCAGAACGACGCGATACGGAGCGTCGCCGCGCTGACGGGTCAGTTCCTCGAAATACGGGAGTTCCTCGACGCACGGGGCGCACCAGGTGGCCCAGAAGTTGACGATCAGTGTCGTGTCACCCGCGGAGGCGAATAGCGGGGCAAGTGCCTCGAAACCCTCGTACACCGGCAGCGTCAGTCCCTCTCCGCTCACCGTCGCCGTCGGCGGAGGCAGCGCCTGTGCCCGCATCGGCAACGCCGCCGCGGAAAGCAACGCTGCCATCAGCAGCAACGCTGCAGCCAACGGCAGGGATGGAATCCGGGGGGAGCAAAAACGATAAAAATGATAGAGTATATCCATGATATTACAACAGAGAAGCGCCGTCCCTCGTTCCTCGGGGGACGGCGTTTGCGAAACGCTGGACATGGGGTTGCGTGCGGGTTAGCGGACGACGATCAGGTCGCAGCTGCGTCTTCCATTATCGGTGTCGAGGCGGAGCTTGTACAGACCCGTGGGCAGGGTAGAGGTGTCGACGCGGAAGCGATACGAACCCGGGAGCAGTTCGAGACGCTGGAAGATGACCTGTCGCAGCTTGCCATCAGCGTCTTCGATCACGAGCTGTCCGGTGGCGGTGTCGCTGTTTGCGATGGACACGAGGGTCTCGGTGGTTGCGGGATTCGGCGTGCAGGGCCGGAGCTGCAGATCGGGCGTCCTGCCTGCGTCGATGCGCATGGTGCCGGTCGAACTTTCGTTGCCAAAGGCGTCGATCTGCCGGAGACGGTATTCGATGTATCCCCCCGTCACGCGGTCATGGCGCCAGGTGTAGAATCGTGGCGTGCTGCTTTCGCCGGCGGCTGGAATGATGTCAAGCACCTGCCAGCCGTTGCTGCCCTTGAAGCGGGCGTCGATTTTGAACCACGCGCTGCCGCGTTCGCTTGAAGTCGACCAGCGGAGCATCATGCCATCTGTGGCGCGAAACGCCGAGAGTCCGGTCCATTCCGCGGGAAGTGTGACAGACTCGCTGACGTCCATGCCCTCGTCTGCTTCGCTGGGTGACGGACGGTTGCCGCTGTGTCCGGGAGCGTCGGGGAGGAAGGCCGCCGCAAACGCGGATGTGAATCCGCTGTTGGACTGCGCTGCGGTTTCCGATGCAAGCAGCCCCGTGAAAAGCGCCGCAAAAAGCAGGATGACGATCGCGTGTCGCATCACATTACCTCATTTCCTGTATTCATACGTTCTGCGATACCTGCCCTCGCTGGTGTAGAGGTACAGCTCGTACTGTCCCTCGGGCAGGCGTGAAAAATCGATGGGGAAGTCGTGCCGTCCACTGGAAAGCGCAGTTTGTCCCGCGATGCGGTCGATGAGATTGCCCCGGTGGTCGGCAAGCACGAGGGAGATGTTTTCTTCGTTCGCCAGTTCCACCGTGGCAGTCCGGACCGCTGTCATGGCATCGTCACCGCCGACGCGGAAGGAGCGCAGGACGCCCGACACCGGCACGGAAATGATCTGTGAATACTGGATCAAGCCGTCCGTCCCCCGCACGCGCAGCATATAACGAAGATCTTCCGGGGGGACGTTGCGGTCCCGAAACTGATACCGCCGCTCGTCACCGGCATCGCCGTTTCCCTGCACAAAACCGACTTCCTCCCAGCCGTGGCTCTCGGAACTCGCACGCTGCACTTCGAAACCCTTGTTGCCGGCTTCCTGCAACGTGATCCATTCGAGATAGACATCCCGGCCGCTGCGTACGCCTTCGAACTTCCGCACGTCGGCATGCCGGGCTGTCGGTACCGCCAATTCTGCCATTGAAGAGGACGCCGTGTGTGGACGGAGGGTCCGCGTGCCATCCGCCGCCGCCGGCGGGAATCCGAGAAGCAGCGTCGTCACGGCGAGGGCCGCAAGCGTCAACCGCGGGAAGCGGGGATATGAGAGGATGTCTGAAATGCGCACCATGATGGGACTTTCGTTTTGGTCTTCCGCACCGTTCATATACAATCTACCATTCCCATCCTGACAGGCGTCTTAACCCTGCATTACATTCCTGTAAGGCGGCGGTAGAGATAGGTGCTGATCGCTTTCAATTGATAAACGCAGTACTTATGTTGGGAGAAGGAGGTCCCTTATGAACAAACTCACACCCGTTCCCGATTCTTCCCTGAA
>JAGTUZ010000148.1 GCA_018224415.1 Bacteroidota bacterium
AATCAGGTGTGACGAGCACCGCCGCGCGGGTGTGTCCGGGGCCAAGACATTGATTTGACTCACAATTCCGGCTGTGGTATATTTGCTAACTACTGTATTTTGCAGTAGAATTATGATTTTGGTGGGGCGTAGCCAAGCGGTAAGGCATCGGCCTTTGGAGCCGACATGCGCAGGTTCGAATCCTGCCGCCCCAGCAGCAGTTGGCTCGTTCGTCCGGGCAGCGGCCCGGTATCGCGCGTTCCAACCGTCTCACGACTCCTTGACGACCCGAAGCGAGGTACAGACGAATGTTAGTCTTCAGCGGACGATCGAATCCGGCACTCGCCGAAAACATCGCCGCGCAGATCGGTGAGCCGCTCGGCGCCTGCGAAATCAAGTCGTTCTCTGACGGCGAGATCTGGGTCAAGTACCGCGAGAACATCCGCGGGCGCGACGTGTTCATCATCCAGAGCACGAATCCCCCGGCGGAAAACTTGTTCGAGTTGCTGATTCTGATCGACGCGGCGAAGCGCGCCTCGGCGCGGCGTGTGACGGCAGTGATCCCGTACTTCGGGTATGCGCGGCAGGACCGCAAGGACCAGCCCCGCGTGGCCATCACGGCCAAGCTGGTGGCGAATTTGATCACCAGTGCCGGCGCCGACCGCATTGTTTCGATGGACCTGCACGCGCCGCAGATCCAGGGCTTTTTCGACATCCCCTTCGATCACCTGTACTCGTCGGCGGTGCTGCTCAAGTCCTTCCGCGAACAGGCGATCGAGAATCTGTCCGTGGTCTCGCCCGACGTGGGCGGCATCAAGATGGCACGGTCCTTCGCCAAGCGGCTGAAGGCGGAACTGGTGGTGCTCGACAAGCGCCGTCCGCGACAGAACGAGGCCGAGGTGATGAACATCATCGGCCAGGTCGAAGGTCGCAACGTGCTGCTGGTCGACGACATGATCGACACCGGCGGTACCTTCGCCAATGCGGTGAAGGCCCTGAAGAAGTCCGGCGCGGATAAAGTGTACGGCGCCTGCACGCACGCAGTGTTTTCAGGCCACGCCCCGGAGAAAATCGGTGAATCGGGTGTGACACGCATTCTGGTCACCGACACGATTCCGTTGCGAAAAGAAATGATCGACACCGGGCTTGTGGAAGTGCAGTCCGTTGCCAGCCTGTTCGCCGAGGCGATCAAGCGCACGCATCTGCACCAGTCCATCAGTTCGCTCTTCGACATCGACAAAGACAAACTCATGTAATTGATACACGTTTCATCAGGAGTATTCCCGTGGCTGAAATAACCCTCAATGCAACCATCCGTGATTACACGGGGCGTTCGAAGTCGAATGCCGCGCGCCGGGACGGCAAGGTCCCGGGCGTGTTCTATCTCGGCAGCGACAAGAACATCACCATCGAGGTCGAAGCGCTTGATCTCCGGGCCCTTGTCTATACGTCGGAGACCACGATCATCGACCTGCAGTTCAGTGACGGCACGAGCGAAGCGGCTGTGCTGCGCGAAGTGCAGTTCGACCCGATCACCGACCGCATCATGCATATCGACCTCATCGGTGTCGTCCGCGGCCAGTTGATGAAGTTCGAAGTGCCCATCACACTCGAAGGCCAGTCGGAAGGCGTGCGCGGCGGCGGTGTGCTCACGCAGACCCTGCACAAGGTCGAAGTGGAATGTCTCCCGAAGGATCTGCCGCAGCACATCGTGCTCGACGTCACGCATCTCCTCGCTGGAGAATCCCTGTCGGTCGCTGACATCGATGTCGAAGGCCTCGTGATCATCACTTCACCCGACGTGAACGTGGCCGTGGTCGCCCATTCCCGCACCGACGCAGACGAGACCGAGGAAGGTGTCGAGGGCGTCGAGGGCAGCGAAGAGCCCGAAGTCATTCCCCACGGAAAGGACGAGGAGGCGTAAGCCTGCGTCCCTTGCCGCCGCAATCGCCACAGGACACGGACGATCCGACGGCCGCAGATGCGCCGGCGCCAGATGCACCGGCATACGACGCACCGGCATACGACGCACCGGCATACGACGCACCGGCTTCATCCGATGAAACGGGCGAAGAGGCCCGTCCCCCGCGGCTCGCGGTGATCGGTCTGGGCAATCCCGGAGCACGGTACGCGGACACGCGGCACAATATCGGCTTTCATGTCATCGACAAGCTCGCGGATGTTCTGCATATTCGCGAGCTTTCGTTTGAGGAAAACCGCTGGCAGGCGGCAGGCACTCACGGCGCCTGGGAGGTTATTCTCTGCAAGCCGTGGACGTACATGAATCTGAGCGGCGAGGCGGTTGTATCGCTGAAACGGCAATACGATCTCCGCCCCGCCGAACTTCTCGTCATATACGACGAGGTGCAGCTTCCGCTCGGCCACCTGCGACTGCGCGGCCGAGGAAGCGATGGAGGACACAACGGCCTGGCTTCCGTTCTTGCGGAAACCGGAACGGACAGAATTTCGCGAGTGCGCTGCGGTGTTGGTTTTTCAACCCAAGCTGATGATCTTGCGGAATATGTCTTGAGCCCGTTCAACGAAGAAGAACGCCCTCGTGTCGCGTCCATGATCGACCGCGCCGCCGAGGCGGTGCTTGCGGTCATGGATTCTGGCATGGAGCGAGCGATGAATGTCTTTAATACTCCACCCACAACACATCAGGATTCGTTATGACAGAATTGGGTTCACTGGGAATATGGCCCCCGCTGACCGGGGTGGTCGGCCTGGTCATCGCGCTGCTCATTTACTTCTCGATCAAGCGCCAGTCACCCGGGACGGAAGTCATGCGCGACATCGCCGAGCAGATCCATGTCGGTGCCATGGCCTTCCTGAAAAGTGAATACAAGGTTCTCGCCATATTCGTCGTTGTCGTATTTGCGCTGCTGGCCTTCTTCATCGGCATGAACACGGCGATGGCTTTCCTCAGCGGCGCACTCTGTTCGGTGCTCGCCGGGTTTCTGGGCATGATGTCCGCCACGAGCGCCAATGTCCGCACCACCGAGGCCGCCCGCAGTTCGGGCCAGGCACGCGCACTGATCGTGTCCTTCCTCGGCGGTTCGGTCATGGGACTTTCCGTCGCCAGCCTTGGTCTGATCGGCGTCGGCATCTTCTTCATCTTTTTCGGCAACTACGAGCAGGCCGACGTGCTGAGCGGCTTCGCCATGGGTGCCAGTTCCATCGCGCTGTTTGCCCGCGTCGGCGGCGGCATCTACACCAAGGCCGCCGACGTCGGCGCCGACCTCGTTGGCAAGGTCGAAGCGGGTATTCCGGAGGACGACCCCCGAAATCCCGCCGTGATCGCCGACAACGTAGGCGACAACGTAGGCGACGTGGCAGGCATGGGTGCCGACATCTTCGAATCCTATGTCGGATCGATCATCGCCACCGTGGCCATCGCCGCTTCGACCACCATGGGACTGATGTACATGGCATTTCCACTCGCGATCGCCGTCATCGGCCTCGGCGCCTCGCTGGTCGGCATCGCCACCATCCGCATCTTCGCCAACGCAAATCCCGCCGCGGCGCTGCGGTATTCCACGATCATTGCTCTCGTACTGATGCTCATCGGCACCTGGACGGTGATGGGTCCGCTGGGGATTGCCATGAATTATTTCTGGCCCCTGATTGCCGGTTCGGTCGGCGGATTGTTCATCGGCTTTGTCACCGAGTATTACACCGGCGGCAAACCCGTGCGGCGCATCGCCAACTCCAGCCGCTCGGGTGTGGCCACAAACATCATCTCCGGCCTTGCGGTTGGCATGGAAAGCGTGATCGCGCCGATCCTGCTGATCGTGCTGGCGATTTTCGTTTCCTTCGAGACGGCCGGCATCTACGGCATCGCCATCGCCGCAGTCGGCATGCTCGCGACCGTGGGCATCACCATGTCCGTCGACGCCTACGGTCCTATCGCGGACAACGCGGGCGGGATCTCCGAAATGGCCATGCTCGGCAAGGATGTGCGCAAGATCACCGACACGCTCGATTCGCTCGGCAACACCACGGCCGCCATCGGCAAGGGTTTTGCCATCGGCTCCGCGGCGCTGACCGCACTCGCGCTGTTCACCGCCTACTCGAGCACCATTAACGTGGCGCTGGGGGCGGACGTCGAGTTTGTCATCAACATCCTCGATCACACGACGGTCATCGGTCTGTTCATCGGTGGCGTGCTGCCCTTTGCCATCGCCGCGATGACGATGACCTCGGTGGGCAAGGCCGCCTTTTTCATGGTCGAAGAAGTGCGCCGGCAGTTCCGCGAGATCCCCGGCCTGATGGAAGGCACGGCAAAACCCGACGCCGCGCGCTGCGTGGATATTTCCACCAAGGCCGCGCTGAAGGAAATGATTCTCCCCGGCATCACCGCGGTGATCATGCCTGTGCTTGTCGGTTTCATTCTCGGTCCCGAAGCCCTCGGCGGCATGCTCGCCGGCGCGACGGTCACCGGCGTCCTGCTCGCGCTCTTCATGGCGAATGCCGGCGGCGCGTGGGATAATGCGAAGAAATGGGTGGAACTCGGCAACCTGGGCGGAAAGAATTCCGACGTGCACAAGGCCACCGTCGTGGGCGATACCGTTGGCGATCCGTTCAAGGACACCTCCGGCCCGGCCATGAACATTTTGATAAAATTGATGTCCATCGTATCTTTAGTGATTGCTCCGCTTATCGCGCATCTCGCACGATAACCCGCGTTTCCCCACGCGGCAGTCGGGGAAGTTCTTTTCGCAACCAATTGACCCTGCTCGGCGGCGCCGTGCGTCGCCGGGCCGTTTTCTTTCACAGTCCAAAGGGCAACGCTTCAATGAAACGCTTCTACGAGTGCACGTTCATCGTCAACCCCGGGTTGGATGACGCACAGATCGAATCCACGGTGAAAATTGCCGAAGACACCATCGTCAAGAACGGTGGGGAACTCGTCAACACCGAACACCTCGGCCGCCGCCGTCTCGCCTACCCTATCACCAAGAAACATAACGGCTTTTACGTCTGCATCGAGTTCGAGGCCGAAGGACGCATCGTCGAAAAGGTCGAACGCTTCCTTACGCTCGACGAAAATGTGATGCGCTATCTCACCGTCACCCTTGACCACCGCGAGCTCGAAGCCAAACGCAGCCGCGCTGCCATGATCCTCCAGGAAAAAGAAGCCGCTGACAACCCCAGTGGCGACCGGAAACCGGACGGCGACAGACGGTCCTCAAACGACAGGAAGCCCGCAGGCGACAGAAAGCCGGAAGCCGACAAGAAGCCGGAAGCCGACAAGAAGCCGGAAGCTGAAGTGAAGCCGGAAGCTGAAGTGAAGCCGGAAGCCGAAGTGAAGCCGGAAGCCGAAGTGAAGCCGGAAGCCGAAGTGAAGCCGGAAGCCGAAGTGAAGCCGGAAGCCGAAGTGAAGCCGGAAGCTGAA
>JAGTUZ010000149.1 GCA_018224415.1 Bacteroidota bacterium
GCATGTTCCAGTCAGGATTGACTCCACAGGAGGTGTATGAAGACCTCTGGGCAACGCTCAATGCCGGACATCCGTGGAGGGGGGAGTTTCTCAATCGGAAGAAGGACGGCACACTGTACTGGGAGGAAGCGCGCATCGCTCCGCTCACCGACAAGGCAGGCAACGGTATTGGATTTGTTGCCGTGAAAACCGACATCACCGAGCACAAGCAGCTTATCACGGATCTTACCCACGAGAAAGAGCGGGCGGAGGAGGCTGATCGACTGAAATCCATCTTCCTCGCCAATATGAGCCATGAGCTGAGGACGCCGATGAATATCATTCTCGGCTTCACCGAACTGATGAGGGAGGGTGATGATGTTGACGGCATGCGGGAAATGGCGGAATTAGTGCACAATGGAAGCATGAGACTGATGGATACACTCAATCTGATCCTTGAGCTTTCGCGCATGGAATCGGGTGCGGTGTCCGTCGGTCACGATTGCTTCATGCCGGCCTCGGTCCTCGAGCAGGTGCTGGGGCCGTATGCGGTGAAGGCGGCGGAGAAGGGGCTGCAATTCGCCTTCCACATTCCGCCCGACGAACGGCACTTTGCGTCGGATGAGTTTCTCGTTCGGGAAATGCTGCATAACCTCGTGGATAATGCCATAAAATTTACCGACCGCGGTTCGGTCACGGTCGACCTGCAATGGCGAAGCGATCCGGGATTCGATGGATGTGAAATCCGGGTGACCGACACCGGGATCGGGATATCCGCCGAACAGAAGACCTTGATATTCGAGCCCTTTCGCCAGGCCAGCGAAGGGTATACACGAAAGTTCGACGGGGCCGGCCTTGGTCTTTCGCTCTGCAGGAAGTATTGCGAGCTGCTCGGGGGATGGCTCGAAGTGCAGAGTACTCCCGGCGCGGGGAGCATGTTCACCGTGTTCCTTCCGTCCCTCAGCACGGACGCGTCGTCGTCCACCGGTCGGGGATCGTCGATGGCAGTGTAACCTGATCCGGTTTGCCCCGTACACCTCCCGGAATATCGGACAACGAAGGAAGTTTATGATTGGATCCGGCCGGAAGTCAGACCGACTTGAACGGGAAGCTGCTGCATGCAATCGCGGGGGCGTGAAAAGGATTCACAGAATGCTTGACTTCGGCGTTTCCGTGCACTAATTTTAATGTTGAGCCAAGGCATGGAATTGTTGCACTGGCGATGTCTCCGGTGGCCGCACGAGCGGCCCCCATCGATTCTTGATATTGTGCCACTATCTGGAATTTGATGATTTTTCTTTTTGCTTGGCACTCAGTATCAGGAGTTCACAATGAACATCTACGTTGGCAACCTCGCCTACGGCATCCATGAAGAAGAACTGCGTTCTATCTTCGAGAACCACGGGTCAGTCGACTCGGTCAAGATCATCATGGATCGCGACACGGGTCGTTCCAAGGGTTTCGGCTTCGTCGAAATGCCGGATGATTCCGAGGGACGCACGGCCATCGAGCAGCTGCATGGCGTCGAGCTGCAGGAACGCAGCATCACAGTCAACGAGGCACGTCCCCGCGAGCCCCGCTCCGACAACGGCGGATATCGCGGAAACCGCTGGTAGACCCCCGAACAAGGCAATAAACAAAGGCGCTCACTCTCGTGGGCGCCTTTTTTTTTGCCGTCCGCGGGCAGAAATGAAATAAATCCCGTAGGGAATATTTTTTGTTGCATAACCCGGATAAAGAGGCGTATATTTATCCGATAATCATCTTACCCGTTGATATGCCATGACTCACGTTCGCGCTTTCGAACAATGCCGCATCCTTTCCCTGCTTCGCCGCAGCTCCTTCCTGCGACGACGTGCGCTGCCCGTTCGCCACGACATGCGACGTTGAGTTCTCCCGGCTGAAATCCCCCGCACACTCATTCCCGTCCGCTGCCGCGCGCGATACGTCCCCGCGGTCCGGACATCATTCATTCCTGGACGGAACACAAAGGAAGCCCATGTCCGTGCGATTCATCATAGAGGTCGGCCGAGCCGACCATGCCTTTTTGGCACAACGCATCTGCGAGTCCATCGAGGAGGCCGCCCGTGCCCGTGGCACCGGCATTGCACGCCGAACGCCGGAGTACGTCATCGCGAAGCTCCGCGAGGGGAAGGCGGTCATTGCGTACGCCGTGACGGATGGATCGGAGGAGCGCGTCTTCGCCGGCTTCTGCTATATCGAGAGCTGGGGCGGGAAGAAGTACGTCGCGAATTCCGGTCTGATCGTGCGTCCGGAATTCCGTCACAGCGGACTCGCCCGCGACATCAAGCGACGTGCCTTCGAACTGTCGCGCGAGCAATTCCCCGGCGCCAAGCTGTTTGGCATCACCACGAGTCATGCCGTCATGAAGATCAACACGGACCTCGGCTACGTGCCGGTGCCGTTCAGCGAACTGACCGACGACGATGAGTTCTGGGGCGGCTGCCGCAGCTGTCCGAACGTCGACATCCTCGAGCGCATGCAGCGTCGCATGTGCCTGTGTACCGGCATGCTCTACGATCCTGCGGATCCGCGCACCCGCATGCGCGAGGCCATCCATAACCACCTGGTCACAATCGAACTGCCGAACGCGGAAGATATGCCGGATGCTCCCCCGCGCGTGCGGCGCGAAAGTCACATTATGGAACACGAGGTCTTCGATGTCTGAACAACGCACGGCCGTCCTCGCCTTCAGCGGTGGACTCGACACGATGTACTGTGCCCTGTACCTCTCGCGCGACCTCGGTTACCAGGTGCATACGGTGACCGTCAACACTGGCGGCTTCGATGCCCGGGCGCTGGAGCAAATCGAATTGCGCGCCCGGCAGCTCGGCGCCGTGCGGCACATGAACCTCGACCGCACGCAGGAATATTACGACCGCTGCATCCGCTATCTCGTCTTCGGCAACGTGCTGCGCGGCGGCAACTATCCGCTGTCGGTCAGCGCCGAGCGTCTCTTCCAGGCCGAAGCCATCGCCCGCTACGCGCAGGAGATCGGGGCGGACGCCCTCGCGCACGGATCCACCGGCGCGGGCAACGACCAGGTTCGCTTCGACACCGTGTTTCACATCCTTCTCCCCGGCACACCGGTTTTCACCCCGATCCGCGACCTCGGACTCTCACGCGAGGAGGAGATCGCGCGCCTGCAATCGTCTGGAGTGGAGATGGATTGGAGCAAGGCGGCCTACTCGATCAACCGCGGCATCTGGGGCACATCGGTGGGCGGACGCGAGACGCTCACATCCGATCAGCCGCTCCCGGAGGAGGCATGGCCGACTCCGTGCGTGAAGCAGGGGAGCGAGGAAGTGACGTTGCTGTTCCGCGGGGGCGAACTCGTCGGAGTGAACGATGAGGAACATGCCTCGCCGGTGGACGCCATCATGGCGCTGGAAGCCCTCGCCGCGCCGTACGCCGTCGGACGCGGCATGCACGTGGGCGACACCATCATCGGTCTGAAAGGACGCGTCGGTTTCGAGGCAGCCGCGCCATCGGTCATCATCGCCGCACACCGCCTGCTCGAGAAGCACACGCTCACCCGCCAGCAGCAACTGCTCAAGGAACAGCTGGCCCTGACCTACGGGTCGCTCGTGCACGAATCCCTCTTTCTCGAACCTGCGGCGCGGGATATCGAAGCATTCTTCGAACGCACACAGGAGAACGTGAGCGGGACGGTCCGCGTCCTGCTGGCGCCGTACCGCTTCGAGCTGCTGGGCGTCTCTTCTCCGCATGACCTGATGGCCTCGCGCTTCGGCGCGTATGGAGAAAGCAACACCCTGTGGTCGGGCGACGACGTGCGGGGGTTTTCACGCATCTACGCAAACCAGATCATGATGTATCACAGCGTGTTTCGCGAAAACGACAGCGAGGCGCCGCATGCCGATTGAAGTCTCCATCGCGGGTGGAAGCGGTCTGGTTGCCGGAGAGCTTCTGCGCCTGCTGGTCCACCATCCCTCCGTGTCCATCACGTCTGTCGCCAGCGCCTCACAGGCCGGCACACGCGTCGCAGCGGCGCACGACGGCGTGGAGGATCTCGGCGACCTGCGTTTTGCGGACGCACCGTCCACGAGCAGCGACGTGCTCTTTCTCTGCCTGCCACACGGCGAGGCGGAAGGTGTTCTCGTGTCGTTTCCACCGGACGAACGCTGCACGGTGATCGACCTCAGCCGCGATCATCGGACAGGCACATCGGAATATCTCTACGGCCTTCCCGAGCTGCATCGCGACGAACTGGCGCAGGCACGGGCGCGCGGGCAGCATGTGGCCAATCCTGGCTGTTTCGCTACCGCCGTCCAGCTCGGGCTGCTGCCCCTGCTGCGCGAAGGACTGCTGCGCGGCGACGTGCACAGCAGCGCGGTCACCGGCTCGACCGGTGCGGGACGCGCGGCGCTGCCGACGCTGCATTTCACCTGGCGGCATGACAACATGCAGGTGTACCAGCCGTTTACCCACGCGCATCTCGACGAGATCGACACTACCATCCGCCGCCTGCAGCCCGCGTTTGAAGGGAAGCACTTCTTCATCCCGTACCGCGGGCCGTTCACACGCGGCATCATCGCAACGAGCTACACGCCCTGTGCACTCGCGGCGGAGGATCTGCGCGCGCTGTACCAGGATACCTTTGCCGGACATCCCTTCACCACCGTCGTCGATGGGAGTCCCGCCCTGAAATCGGTGGTGAACACCAACCACTGCCATGTGTGGGTCGACTCCATCGATGGCATGTGTGTTGCGGTGTCGGTGATCGACAACCTGCTCAAAGGCGCCGCCGGCCAGGCGGTGCAGAATATGAACCTGCTTTTCGGCCTCGACGAGCGCAGTGGACTGCGCCTGAAGGCCAGCGCATTCTGAGGAAAAACGAATGAAACAGTTTCTCTCCGTCCACGATGCGGCCGTCGCTGCGCCCGCAATGACTGCAGGCGTTTCACCGACCTCCGCCATCCCCCATGA
>JAGTUZ010000150.1 GCA_018224415.1 Bacteroidota bacterium
ATGATGGTCACCAGCGTCGCCAGCTCCCACCAGATCGGGTCTGCCTCGATGAGACCGAACGCGACCACGCCCGAGAACACGAACGCCACCGAAATGGCCAGGGAAATCAGGGTCATCATACCCGGCAGCCGGTCTTTCACCTCGCGCCAGGCGCCTTTGAGAAAGACCAGACCGCCGTAGAGAAACACCGCCGTGGCGAGCATGGGCGGGATCCAGGCAGACCCCGGAAATACCGGGGCCGTATACCCGAAAATTATCTGGATATGCTCGGCCCAGAACACCACCGGAAGCGTGAGAATCAGCGACAGCCAGAACCGGTCCCTGAACATCTTCGGACTGTGCCCGGCATGCTTGTCATGCCCGTGCTTGTCATGCTCGTGCTTGTGGTGTTCGTGCTCGTCGTGCTCGTCGTGCTCGTCGTGCTCGTGCTTGTGGTGTTCACTGCTGCCAGAGGTCATATCGCTCGCTCCTGAGTTTCGCCGCCGCAGGTGCGGTCCAGGCCGCTCAACCTGTCCGCTCCAGACGCGCGCCGGCATTCTGCATCTGCTACCTTACCTCCTTCTCACGCGCTCTTCGACCGCTTCCTGGTATCGGGACAATTCCGGGCTTGTTTCCACAGGATAGGGTGGTTCGGCCGGAGTGATGTCGAGGACGCGGGCAGGAAGACGCGAGGCCTGCTGTCTGACATGGCCGCGCGTCGCTTCGAGGTCCACACGGCCGGCGGCCAGGCGCTTACCATTGCGCATCACAATATCGAGCAATGGCGTCCCCGTGAGATGTTCGCCGGCACGCGCCACCACGTCACGCACAGAGTGCCCGTTCTTGCTCATCCGGAATATCTGCTTGCGACCGGGCAGAATGGGTTTACCCGGGCTCAGTTTCAATCGACCCCTGCCCGCGTATTCACACATCTTGTAGGCAATGTCCAGGTCGGGAGCATCCCGGGAAACGCCCATGCTCGTGCCGACGCCAAATCCGTCGATGGGGGCTTCCGAGGAAACGAGCCGCGCGATGTCGTCCTCATCGAGCCCACCGCTGGCGAATATCTCCACCGTGTGCAGTCCCGCCTGGTCAAGCAGCCCGCGCGCCTTCCTGGATAGGTCGAGCAGATCACCGGAATCGAGCCGTACGGCCGCTACATCGAATTCCCCGCCCAATCTGTTTGCCAATGCGATAACATTGCGTACGCCCTCTATCGTATCGTAAGTATCGACCAGCAAAACCGTTTCCGGATAGAGTCGAGCAAACGCGCGAAACGCTTCCAATTCATCGTCATGTGCCTGGATATAGCTGTGCGCCATGGTACCGGCCACAGGTATCCCATATTCCTTGCCGGCGAGGACATTCGATGTCGCGGTCACACCAGCGATGGAAAACGCACGCGCCGCCTTCAGACCTGCATCGATCCCGTGCGTCCTGCGGGAACCAAAATCGATCACGGGACGTCCTTCGGCTGCCGATACAATTCGCCATGCCTTGGAGCCCAAGATGGTTTGAACGTGGATCTGATTCATGATGAAGGTCTCTACGATCTGCGCCTCGGGCAGAGGGGCCACGATCTCCAGAATCGGCTCATTGGCAAATACCGGCGTGCCTTCGGCCACCGCATGCACCGCTCCGCTGAAACGAAAGTCCCGCAACCGATCGAGAAATCGATCGGAGAACTGCTCGAGCGATGCCAGGTAGGCAAGATCGTCCTCGTCGAAATGCAGCGTCTCCAGATAATCGAGCACCGTGTCCAGGCCGCAGGCCAGCAGAAAATTCCGTCGTGCAGGCAGACGGCGAACGAAAAGGCTGAAAACGGCGTCATCGACCATTCCCTCTTCGAAATACGCCTGAACCATGGTCAGCTCGTACAGATCGGTAAACAGCGCAAGATTTTTCGGCATCATTCCATTCTATCCCATTCTTCGAGAGCGCGTTTGCGGCCACGGACATCCGCATCCTTGATCTGTCCGCCCTCCAGACGCGATGCACCGTCGACGGCGTGGAATTCACGTGTCTGGCAAGCGATCGTGTGCCCGGACTCCACTGTCACGCCGTCGACGATGTACACTGCGGTCAGGTGATGTGCACCGCGGTCAGGTGATGTCCGCCGTCACCGGGGTTCGGGCGGT
This sequence comes from Bacteroidota bacterium, assembly GCA_018224415.1. Classification (GTDB taxonomy): domain Bacteria; phylum Bacteroidota; class Ignavibacteria; order SZUA-365; family SZUA-365; genus SZUA-365. The sequence continues at coordinate 2,118 of JAGTUZ010000150.1, forward strand.
CAATTCCTGAGTTTTGCCGCCGCGTCACTGAAGGCGGATTTCATCGAATCCCATTTGGATTCCACACCGTCCTTGATCGACTCCCACGAGTCTTCACTCGCGTTTGCGACTTCGGCAAGTTTGGCCCTTCCCTCGGCGAGACTGCCTTCCAGCGTTCCGATGTGTTTGTTCAATTCCAGTTTCGCATCGGCGCTGGCCCCGGCGGCCCGGGCCTTGAGCTTGTCCACTTCGGCTTTCCATTCGTCCAACTGTGCCTGCTTTTTCTGCTGATACAACTCTTTCTCGTTCATGAGTTTCTCCTGATTGATGGTAGGATTGTGCGTCGCGCTCACTTCGAGCGAGGCGCGGCCGTCCCGGAATACATCCTGCCGTTGTTGCAGAAACAGCAGGAAAACGCCAGCGCGATTGGGTGGAAATACGCGATCTCACGCGTATGACGTTGCTTCAAAGCTCACCGCCGATGCGACGGCGAGAATGAATGATGGTACGGATTAAAGGAAATATACGAAAATATGCGGAAAATCGCAAATTTTTGGGGATTTTCACGGATTTCGGCTTCAATACCGGTGCTCCCGACATGGGTCCGGTCGGAGCAGATCTCATGGGATCGAATGGGATCGAATCAGAATTCTGCCTTCTGCCTTCCGCCTTCTCTGTGCCGGCGCCTGTCCGCCATGGTTCCGCTTCGCGGAACGGAGGCGGATCCCTTTGTGCCTCTGTTCCTCTGTGCCTTTGTGCCTCTGCCCCTATTCCGTATCTTTGTATCCGGTAATCGGAAACAGAGGGCACGACAATAATGGATTGGTATATCAATTGGGTCACACAGCAGCCGATGACGTCGGCGGCGATACAGTTCGGCATTCTCGGCACGCTGGGAGAAATCATCTCGCATACGCTGCGGACGAAGAAGATCGGGCTGCCGAACTCACCGCTGGAAATGCTGGGGAAAATGCTGGCCTGGGCGCTGCTGGGCATCGTGATCAAGTATGGCTTCACGATGATGAAAGGCGCGGTGATCGTGCTGGTCGAACACGGCATGCTGCCGGGCTTCTGCGCGGACGGACTCGGCTTCGCCTTCGCGGCCTCGGTGCTGACCAATGTGTTTTTCGGTCCGCAGATGATGTATTTCCACCGCGTCGAGGACAACCTGATCCTCCGCCGCTGGAGCTTCGCAGGCATCGAAACCGCCCTCAAAACGCTTGTCTGGTTCTGGATCCCCGCACACACCATCACCTTCGCCCTGCCGAAGGAATTCCAGATCGGCCTCGCAGCGGTGTGGAGCGTGGCGCTGGGGATCATTCTGGGGCTCAGTATCCGAAAATGACAAATGACAGATAACAAATGTGAAGATTGAATACCCCCCTGAGTTGCTATCTTCATTTGTCATCTGTCATTTGTCATTTGTCATTCCTACCTCCCGGGTTCCGGAATGGAAATCGCTCTCCCCGCCTTGTGCAAGTCGCGAAGACTTCCGATCTTTGTATCTGATGGAGAAAAGTTCTTAAAATTCCGATACTTATGCGCGAACGAAACGACAGCTTCCTGAGAAACGACGACGCCCCGCCTGGCGGGACGTGCTCCATCGACTGCTGTTGCACGCGCGCGCGCAAGATCCTGCAGTTCAAGCACTATTGCACCGACGCCCCCATCTGACCCGCCCCCCGCGGATTCCTTCCGCCCCTCTTCGTCTGTTTTTTCAACCAGATACAAATTCCCGTTTCACCATTCACGGCACTTTCGTGCCGCCAAGGAGCACGTTCACGTGAAAGCACAAGACTTCCTCACCGTCCGCGACCTGAGCCAGGAAGAGATTCTCGCCACCTTCGACATCGCGCTCGACATGAAAGCCGACCGCATGAAGTATGCCGAAGCACTGAAAGGCCAGTCGCTCGCGATGATTTTCGAGAAGCCCTCGCTGCGCACGCGCACGACCTTCGACATCGGCATCCAGCAGCTCGGCGGCTATTCGCTGTACCTCTCGCCGGCCGAAATCAACCTCGGCAAACGCGAGTCGGTGTACGACGTGGCAAAAAACCTCGAGCGCATGGTGCAGGGCATCATGATCCGTACCTTCGCACACCAGATCGTGATCGATATGGCGAAGTATGCGTCGATCCCCATCATCAACGGCCTCACCGATTTCACCCATCCCTGCCAGGCCATGGCCGACTTCCTGACGTTCAAGGAAATGAAAGGCGACATGAAGGGACGCAAGCTCTGCTACGTCGGTGACGGCAACAACGTCGCACACTCGCTGATGTTCGCCGGCGCCCGCCTCGGCGTCGACGTCACCGTCGCCTGTCCCAAGGGCTACGAACCCAATCTCATCGCCTGGCAACTCGCGACCGAGGACGCCAAGGCCACGGGCGCGAAAATCGAGGTCGTGCACGATCCCGCGGCGGGCGTGAAAAACGCCGATGCGGTGTACACCGACGTGTGGGCGTCGATGGGACAGGAAGCCGAGGCCGCCGAACGCCGCCGCATCTTCATGCCGTTCCAGGTCAATGAGGATCTCATGGCAAAGGCCAAGAGCGACGCCATCTTCATGCACTGCCTGCCCGCACACCGCGGCGACGAGGTAACCGATGGCGTGATCGACGCACCGAATTCGGTGGTCTTCCAGGAGGCGGAAAACCGCCTGCACGCGCAGAAGGCCGTCATGTACCAGCTGATGAAAAAGTAAGAGGATAGCATGTCCCGTACAGCACTCATTGCCATCGGCGGGAATTCCCTCATCCGCGCCGGCGAGCGAGGGACCATCGACGAACAGCTGGCCAATGCGCACGCCACGGCGCGCGCGCTGGCATCCATGGTCGCCCGTGGCTGGCGCATCGTGATCACGCACGGGAATGGCCCCCAGGTGGGGGCCGCCCTGCTGCGCTCCGAACGCGCTGCCGGCGAGGTGTACACGCATCCGCTGGACGTCTGCGTGGCCACCACGCAGTCGGAAATCGGCTACCTGCTGCAGCGCGCCATGGAGTTCGAGCTCCGGCAGCTCGGCCTCACGACGCCGGTGCTCACCGTGCTCACACAGGTGCGCGTCGATCCCGACGATCCCGCATTCACCGATCCGACCAAGCCCATCGGTCCCTTTTACACCAAAAAGGAAGCCGACGAGAAACAGCGGCGCCTCGGATGGAACGTGGTGGAGGACAGCGCCCGCGGCTGGCGTCGGGTCGTGCCCTCGCCCGAACCGCAGGAGGTATTCGAACAGCCTATCATCCACAAGCTCATGGACGACGGCATGATTGTCATCGCCTGCGGCGGAGGCGGCATCCCGGTGATCGAGCATGAAGGACATCGCGTCGAGGGCTCCGAAGCCGTGATCGACAAGGACCGCGCCTCGGCGCTGCTCGCCGCCGCACTGGGCGTGGACCTCTTCGTGATCAGTACCGACGCCCGGCAGGTGTATGTCGATTTCAAGAAACCCACGCAGCGGGGACTCGACCGCGTCACGGCCGACGAACTGCAGCAGTATTACGACGAGGGACAGTTCCCTCCGGGCTCGATGGGTCCCAAGGTCGAATCCGCCCTGCGCTTCGTGCGCGGCAGCGGGAAGGACGTCATCATCACTTCCTACGAACACCTCGTCGACGCCCTCGACGGCCACGACGGCACGCTGATTGTGCCCGCCTGAGCGGACGGCATTCTCCACAGAAAAAAGAGTCGCAGCTATGAATATCCGCCACGTCATCGAATCCCAGCAGTTCACCGTGCCCCTGCTCATGCAGCTCTTCGAGCGCACCCGCGTGATGGAGACGATCGTCCGCCGCGGCGGCACACGTGACTACGAGCGCGCGATCATGGGCACGCTGTTTTACCGTCCTTCCACGCGCACACGCTTCTCGTTCGAATCGGCCATGTACCGGCTGGGCGGACGCGTGCTTTCCACCGAACATGCGCGGGAGTTTTCTTCCGAAGTCGAAGGCGAGAAGCTCGAAGACACCATTCGCATCATCGGGCATTATTGCGACGTGATTGTGCTGCGCCATCACGAGGAGGGCGGGGCCCGGCGCGCCGCGGCCGTCTCCACCGTGCCGGTGATCAGCGCCGGCGACGGCGAGGGCGGACAGCATCCCACGCAGGCGCTGCTTGACCTGTACACGATTTTCAACGAATGCCACACACTCGACGGACTCTCGGTCGCGCTGATCGGCGCGTTGGACCAGGGCCGCACCGCGCGCTCCCTGGCCTATCTGCTCGGGAAGTTCGACCGCACCAAGCTGTATTTCATCGCTCCCGATGAAATGCAGATCAAGCCCGACATCCTCGAGCACCTCGACAGGCACGGCGTGTCCTACGAATGCACGGCTACGGCACACGGCATTCTCCCGCATGTCGATGTGGTGTACCAGACGCGCATCGACCGCGAACGCCTGCGCAAACGCGACATCGACCTGACGCCCTACAACATCGACGCGTCGGTGCTGGCGTCGATGAAATCCGACGCGATTGTCATGCATCCCCTGCCGCGCTCGGTGGAAATCGACCACGCGGTGGACACCGATCCGCGCGCGGCCTACTTCCGGCAGACACAAAACGGTCTTACGGTGCGCATGGCGCTGCTGACGATGCTGCTCGACGGCGAATGAGGCCTGCTTCCGACTCACGAACTTTCAACCGATACATCTTCAAGGACCATCCATGAACAGCAAGGATTTCATCGCGCTCGAAGAACAGTACGGAGCGCACAACTACCACCCGCTGGACGTCGTTGTGCACAGCGCCCAGGGCGCCTGGGTCACCGATGTGGAGGGGAAGAAATACCTCGACTGCCTCGCGGCCTATTCCGCCGTGAACCAGGGCCACTGCCATCCGCGCATCGCCGAGGCCTTCATCGAGCAGGTTTCGCGCGTGACGCTCACGAGCCGCGCCTTCCGCAACGACCGCCTGCCGCTGCTGTACAAAAAGCTGCACGACATGACCGGCTACGAGATGTCGCTGCCGATGAACTCCGGCGCCGAGGCCGTCGAGACGGCCATCAAGACCGCTCGTCGCTGGGGCTACGACGTGAAGGGCATCGCCGAGAACAAGGCAGAGATCGTGGTTGCCACGGGCAACTTCCACGGCCGCACCACGACCATCGTCGGCTTCTCCGACGACCCGTCGTCGTTCAAGGGCTTCGGTCCCTACTGCACCGAGGCCTTCCCGATGCATGAATATGGAAACATCGAAGACCTCCGCGCGAAAATCACGCCCAACACCTGCGCGGTGATGATCGAGCCGATTCAGGGCGAGGGCGGCGTCGTGATTCCCCCCGACGGCTATCTCAAGGCCGTGGCCGAACTCTGCAAGGAACAGGGCATCCTGTTCATCTGCGACGAGATCCAGTCAGGCCTCGGTCGCAGCGGCAAGCTGTTTGCATGTTACTACGAAGACGTGCGTCCCGACATCGTGATCATCGGGAAAGCGCTTTCTGGAG
>JAGTUZ010000151.1 GCA_018224415.1 Bacteroidota bacterium
AATACAGGATACTCTTCCCCAGATCTCCGTTTTTATAATTTGCGGCACCGAGATTGTAATACAGGTCGAAACCACTGTAGCCCTCGGCAGCCAGTTCCCCGACCATGCCAATTGCCCCGCGGCAGTCCGCAGCCCGGCACCGCTGCACCCCCTGTCGGAAAAGGTCCTGGACGGAAGCATCTTCGGCATGCAGGTCTCCAATGCACAACGCCAGAAGAACAAACAGCAGGATCAGGCGTCTCATACGGCCTCCTTCAATGCCTGCTCCATGGAAATGATCGCTTCGCTGGTGGTGTCGTACAGCGCACGTTTCTCTTCGACACTCGCGCGCGTCGGGGAAAATCGCGCGAACTCCACCGCTTCGAGGGCGCCACGCACCTGCTCCGTCACACGTTCGTCGGCTTCCCTCGCGTGCAGCCGCTGCACCACCGTTTCGATGGCCATGGCGGATGTCGGCATGCCGAGTTTGTCCTGGACATACCCCCAAAGCGCCCGCGCGATTTCGAGATAGTATTCGTCCGTCCTGCCCGCTTCGAGATGCCGTTTCGAGTCACGAAGCCGGCGTTCGGCGACACGAGTAGCGCGGCGGCGTTTCATGCCGGCGACATCGCCGTGGAGACGATCGTGACGCTGTTTCCAAATCAATGCGGCGAAGAGAAGCACGAGAGGAATGGCATACAGCAACAGCATGACGGCCGGACGCAGACCGCGACGCTCCTCGCGGATCAGGTCCTCGCCTCCTTCACGTAGGCAGCGGATATCCATTGCGAGGTAGTCCACCCTCTTCTGTTCCAGGTCCCCGGCTTCACGGCGCGCTTCCCCTTCCGCGATTTCCATGGTGAAAGATTCGGATTCAAGGGTCACATACTCGCGGCGTTCGAGATCAAAATAGCTGAACGTGACCGGAGGGATGGTGACCTTCCCGGCGAATCTTGGAACAAGCACATATTCGAAGCTCTTGCTCCCGCGCAGCGTGCCATCCGCGGGCGTCACATCCTCGCTGATACTGGGATTGTAGCGGTCGACTCCCGAGGGGAGCGTCATCGCCGGCTCGTCGAGCAGTCGAAGGTTGCCTGTGCCGCGAAGGACAACCGTGAGCGTGGCGGTTTCGTTTGCCTTGAGCGACGTGCGGTCGAGTGTCGTCTCCATCTCGTAGCGGCCCACCACACCTGTAAAGCCCTTGGGGCGGCCTTCCTCCGGCAGCGGGCGCACGTTCACGTTCACCTTCTGCGTGAGCAAGCTCTTCTTGACATTGTCATAGCTGTCGAAAAACGGATCGCTGAAAAAACGGTCGTACGCATCACTGCCTGTGCGGCGGCGTTTGCGCACCCGCACGGTTGTCCCGATCTCGAAGGGCTCGATCGTCAGCTTGCCACTCTGTGTCGGAAAGTACAGGACTTTGCGCAGCATATAGGTCTCATACTGCCGGCCGTTGTGCACTTCGATCCGCGGCTCCAGACGGGTCGGCGCCTCGACATCTTCGGACCAGAACCCCACCATGCGCGGCAGCTTGATTGGATTGTCGAGCTGGAAGGCCACACGCGAGTACAGCTTGTACGTGACGGTGAGAGGTTCGCCGATATATACATCCGTTTTATTGGGAATGGCGCGGATAAACAGATTGTTGCCCAGATCGACGTCGGGCGGACCTTCGTCTTTCTTGCCTTCGTCGCTCTTCGGGACCGCGTTGCCGACCTTTATCGCAACCGTATTTGACCGCAGCGCACTGCCGTCGTAGTTAATAGATGCAGCGGGAATCGTGAAGCGCCCGGTCTGCCTGGGTTGCAGGATGTAGGTCCAGGAAATGCTTGTGGAAACCCGCCCGTTGATGATCTGCATCTGCTGCGAGGTCGAGGGTCCTGCAAGTGTCATGAAATCACGGTTCAGGTCCGGAGCACGGAAATCGCTGTACTGTTTGAGAGAGCCGCCGGAAAGCGTGTACGTCACCTGGAACTGCTGTCCCAAGGGAACCTCCGTCCGGTCGACACCACAGGAGAACTGCACATCCTGCGCGCGCAGCAAGGGAGCGATCAGAAGGAGAAAAAGAAATCCGAAACCCGCGCGCAGCATGCTCACCAGTCCTTCTCCACGTTGACACGGCGTCCCTGCTGCTGCCGCTTTTTCTTTTGCAGTTCTTTTTCCTCGCGCTGCAGTGCGCGCAGAATTTGTTCGGCCTGCTGCTTCGACATCTGCTGCTCCTGCTGTTGAGGCTGCTGCTGCTCTTCCGGCTTCGCCTTTTCCTGCTGCTGGTCGTCCTTCTGGTTCTGCTGCTGTTGCTGCTGCTGGTCCTGTTTGTCCTGCTTCTGCTGTTCTTCCTGCTTGTTCTTGTCCTGGTTCTGCTGGTCCTGCTGTTTGTCCTGCTTGTCCTGCTTCTGCTGTTGCTTCTGATCCTGGTTCTTGTCCTGGTTCTGCTGCTGCTGCTCGAGTTCCTCGAGCTTCTTTTTCGCGTACGTCAGATTGTATCGGGCATCCGCATCCGATGGATCGAGCTTCAGTGACTTCTTGTACATCTCGATGGCCTGCCGATACCCTTCCTTGCGAAGGTCCCCTTCCTCTCCGCCTGTCGCCTGTTGGAGTGCAGGATTGTCGCCACCCTTTTCCGCGGCAGCGAGAAAGACGTTTCCGGCATTGTAGAGCGTGCCCGCTATTTTTTCCCGATCACGGAAGCGCATTCCCGCCCGCTCGTATTCCTTCAGCGCCCGCTCGATCATTTTCGGGTCGGTCGCACCCTCGGGATTATTAAACGCCCGGTACGAGGCGTTCCCCGAATTGAAATAGCTTTCAGGCCGCTCGGGCTCGGTGACGGCCGCGGCTTCGTATTTCTGCAGGGCGTCGTCGAATTTTTTCTCGTGATACTGTTCGTTGCCGTCATTGACCGTGCTGCGATAGGACTGGGCGGCAAGAGCCGCGGGCAACGCAAGGAGGAAGCAGACGGTCAGGATGCCATAGACGTGCATGCGTTCATTCACTCCTTCTGTCGTCATGTGCCGCAAAAATTGAAAATCGCGAGAGAAAGCGGTTCCGTTTCTCGGAGAGAAACAGTTCGCCCATCAACAGGAGCAGCGCGAGGAGGACGGGATACTGAAAACGGTCCTCATAATCGGTGAACTGCTTCGTGCCGAATTCCTTTTTTTCCATCCGTTCGATTTCACCGAACACCGTGGCGAGGTTGTCCCGCCCCGTGTATGCCTGCGTGAACGTGCCTCCCGTCTCGGCGGCAATCTTCTTGAGCGTTTCCGCGTCGAGCCGTGAGAGAATCAGGGCTCCGTCGGGATCCTTCTTGTACGATGTTCCGCCGCCGCCCGAAACCTCCGGAATCGGAGCGCCTTCCAGCGATCCCATCCCAATGGTATGGATGACGATGCCTTCGTCCGCGGCCTCTTTCGCCGCTGCAACAGGATCGTCTTCGTGATTCTCGCCGTCGGTGATGATAACCATTGCCTTGTATTTGCCTTCCTCTTTCTGGAAGGATTCGCGGGCGAGTTCGATCGCCGCGCCGATGGCCGTGCCGGGTGTCGGTGCCATGCCGGCGTCGATGACGTCGGTGAGCATGAGCGCCGCACTGTAATCCGACGTCAGGGGCAGCTGCGTGTAGCCGTCACCGGAAAACACGATAATCCCGATGCGGTCGCCCTTGAGGTTGTTGATCAGGTTCTGCAGTTCCTTTCGCGCCGCACTGATGCGACTGGGCTGTATGTCCTCGGCCCGCATGCTCGCGGATACGTCCACGGCAACGATCATGTCGATGCCGCTGCGCGTGACCTCCTCGAACTTGGTGCCGACCAACGGATTCGCGTAGGCGACGATGATCGAGGCCACGGCCAGAAGCACGAGTCCTCCGCGCAGCCAGTACTTGACCCGGCTGCGCTGCTCCACCAGCGCGAGCACGCTGCGCGTGTCGCCGTAGCGGCGGACGGAACGGATCTTCAGCCACCATGCAGCCCAGAGGCCCGCGGCCAGCACGGGCAACAGGAAGAGATAGATGAAGTATTCAGGATGCGCGAACTTGATCATATTCTGAATCCGTCTCCAGGAGAATGCGAGAAATGCACGGTCCGATGGAATTCCCGGCTCAGGAAATTCCGCTCAGGGAATTTTCCGGAACACGAACCAGCCGAGCAGCAACTCGCCAATCAGCAGGGCCAGCGCCGCAACCAGGTATTCGTAGAAGAGTTCGGTATAGCGATGAAACTCGGTCACTTCGATTTTCGTGCGCTCGAGGTTGTCGATCTCGTCATAGATCTCGACGAGTTTCTTGTTGCCCGTGGCTCTGAAGTACTCGCCTCCGGTGATCTCCGCCACCTGGCGTAGCATTTCCTCATCGATTTCCACCGGTACGGGCTGGTACTGGATGCCATACACGGTCTTGAACGGATACGGTGCCATGCCGCGGGTGCCGACGCCGATTGTATAAATCCGGATTCCGAAAGTTTGGGCGATTTCAGCGGCAGTTGCCGGATCGATCGATCCCATATTATTCACTCCATCGGTGAGCAGGATCATCACCTTGCTTTTCGAAGAACTCTCTTTCATCCGGTTGACCGCGTTGGCGATGCCCTCGCCGATTGCCGTCCCGTCCTGCAGATATCCAGTCTCGACCTTGCGAAGCAGATCGACGAGTACGCTGTAGTCCGTCGTGAGGGGACATTGCGTGAAACTCTCGCCCGCGAAAATCACCAGACCGATGCGGTCGCTCTCGCGTGCGAGAATGAAATCCTCTCCCACACCTTTCGCGGCCTCGAGGCGGTTGGGCCGGAAATCCTCGGCCAGCATCGAGCCGGAGATATCAAGCACGATGGTGATGTCGATGCCCTCGCGGAACACCTTCTCGCCACGGGCGGAGGTCTGCGGCCGCGCGAAGGCAACGATGAGCAGTCCCAACGCGAGCAATCGAAGCAGCAGCGGCAAGGAGCGCAGCCGCACACGCCAGCTCGATGGAACATCCGCAAATGCGGATAGCGACGAATGCCGCAGGGATGCGGTGAGCCGTCGCTGCTTCCAGACCTGCCAACCTGCGAGCAGTGGCAGAAGAAGAAGCAGCCAGAGGAATTCCGGATTCGCGAATTGCGTCACGGGATCAAACATGTTTGCTCCCTCCGCCGTGTTCGGTTTCTTCGCCGTGTTCGGTTTCTTCGCCGTGTTCGGTTTCTTCGCCGTGTTCGGTTTCTCCGCTCGTTTCTGCTTCCACGACCGATGCGGCGGACGAAGGGCCTGACAGGGTTTCGTCGGACGTACGCGTTTTTTCAACGAACGTCAGTGCGAAGCGCATTCCGTTTTCATGCTGCTCTGATGTCGGCACGAAGCGGGCGAATTTGGTCATGTCCGCCAGACGCAGGACGCGTTCGAGTTCCTCGACCAACGATGGTGAAAGACCGATCATCGCCACACCGGGCATGATCTCGGAAGTGGGTTGTTCCATCGCGTGCAGATGCCAGCGCTGTTCGATATACGTGCGAAGGATGTCGGTCAGCTCGGACTGATACTGCTTGTGCTGTCCGTGCTGCCAGAGCTGCCGCTCGCGCAGCGTCTCGAGGGCGCGAAGGGCCGTCACATGCGCGGGGATATCGGGCACGATAACCGGGGCTTCCTCTACCGGACGGTCCTGCCGGCGACGGTACCAGCGATAGATCAGCCATGCGGCAAGCAGAAGCAGAAGCAGGACCGCGGCGTACAGCAGATAGTCCCAGATCGTGAGCGGAACCTCGATCACATCCTTGATGTCCTTGAATGCCTGTGACGTATCGAGTTCCACCGTCGTGACGGCAAGCGCGATCGGCTGGGAAAGGGCTTCGTAGGTGGTTGTGTCGCCCTGGCGTGTATAACGCACCCGCACGCGCAGGGCGATGCTGCCGGTATCGAACACCGTCGCGATCATCTCCTGCCGGTACAGGCGGCGGCCATCATTTTCCTCGACCTCCGCATCCTCTGCCGATACGAATTCGCCTTCGAGTACATCGTCATCGGAAGAAGGCAATTGCAGTTTGACCGTGCCAGGGGCGTCGACGTTCAACTGCACGTGAATCCACTCACCGATCAGGTAGCGTGTGGAATCGACGGTTGCGCTGACACGAACGTCCTGCGCCTGCGTCACGAATGGGAGCAGAACGACGAAGAGGATAATCCATACTGCGCGTTTCATCAGTAGCGTCTCTCCCTCATACGGAAAAACTCGACCAGCGGTAACACATATCCTTTTTGGACGTCGATCGAGATGCTATCGACGTTGGAGAGCAGAAAGCGACGGGCACGTTCCTCTCTCCTGGCCTCCCAGGATCTGCGGTACGCATTCCTGACGGCGGCGCGGGAGGTGTCGATCCAGCGCTCATCGCCCGTCTCGGCATCGCGCAGTTTGACCAGTCCGACATCCGGAAGCAGGCGTTCTCGCGGGTCGTACAGGTCGATGGCGATCAGGTCGTGTTTGCGTGCGACGATTTTCAGTGGCCGGTCAAAATCCTCGTTCATGAAATCGCTCACGAGGAACGTGATAGTCCTCTTTTTACCGACGTGGTTGAAGAATTCCAGAGCCGCACGAATGTTCGTTCCGCTGCGTTCGGGTTCGAAGGCAACAATGTCGCGGATGATGCGCAGGATATGGGAGCGGCCTTTTTTCGGGGGAATGAATTTCTCGATGTGGTCGGTGAAGATAATCATCCCGACCTTGTCGTTGTTCTTGATCGCACTGAACGCGAGCACCGCGCAGAGTTCCGCGGCAATGTCGCGTTTGTAGTGTGGCGAGGTGCCGTAGTCCTGCGATCCGCTCATATCGACGAGCAGCATCACGGTCAGTTCGCGCTCTTCCTCGAAGACCTTGACGAAGGGCCGGTTGAAACGGGCGGAGACATTCCAGTCGATCGTGCGCACATCATCGCCGAACTGGTACTCCCGCACTTCGGAGAATTCCATCCCGCGTCCTTTGAACACGGAGTGGTATTCTCCTGAGAAGAGCTGGTTGACCAGGCCGCGCGTGCGGATCTCGATCTGGCGTACGTTTTTAAGAATCTGTTTGGTGTCCATGCCTGGGAATCAGGGTACTTCGATGGTGTCGAGAATCTCCTGGATGATCATTTCGGAATTCAGTTCCTCCGCCTCCGCCTCATAGGTGACCGCCAGACGATGGCGCAGCACGTCGAAGCAGATGGCGCGGATATCCTCGGGGATCACATACCCGCGGCGCTGGATGAAGGCATGCGCCTTGCCGGCGATGGCGAGGTTGATAGTTGCGCGCGGCGAGCCGCCGTACGCGATGTAACTGGCCAGGCGTTCGAGCTTGAACTCACGGGGCCGCCTCGTTGCCTCGACGATGTCAAGGATGTAGCGTTCGATTTTCTCGTCCATGTACACCATGTGTACCGCCTGCCGCGCCTTGATAATATCGTCGGTAGACACCACCGGTGTCGCGACGGGAATTGCCTGCGCGATCTGCTGGCGCATGATCAGCAGTTCTTCCTCCCGCGAGGGATAGTCGATTTTCACCTTGAGCATGAAGCGGTCGACCTGCGCCTCGGGAAGCGGGTACGTGCCTTCCTGTTCGATCGGATTCTGCGTGGCCATGACGAGAAACGGACGCGGGAGGATGAACGTCTGGTCTCCGATGGTCACCTGCCGCTCCTGCATCGCCTCGAGCAGGGCGCTCTGCACCTTCGCCGGCGAACGGTTGATTTCGTCGGCCAGGATGAAGTTCGCGAAGATCGGTCCCTGTTTCGTCTGGAAGTCGCCGTTCTTCTGGTTGTAGATCATCGTACCGATCAGGTCAGCCGGCAGAAGATCAGGCGTGAATTGCAGACGTTGGAATGATGCCTTCATCGCCGAGGCGAGTGTCTTGATCGCCGTGGTTTTCGCCAGTCCGGGCACGCCTTCGAGAAGGATGTGTCCGTCCCCGAGCAAACCGATCAGAAGACGGTCCACCATCCCCTTCTGTCCGATGATCACCTTTCCGATTTCCATCCGCAGCGCATCGACAAAGGCGCTTTCCTGCTGGATGCGTTCGTTGATTTCCTGGATATTGACTTGCATTGGCACTCCAATGGTCCGATGTGTGAACAATCTTTTCCTGAAACAGGGGAAGCGGTGTACCACCGCGTTAGGACATCCCTGCGTTCGTACGAAACATGGTAACATACAAAAGCGATCAAGTCGGACGCAAACCCAATCGAGACGACCTAAAGCCAATCGCAACGACCTAAAGCCAATCGCAACGACCTAAAGCCAATCGCAACGACGCACAGTCAATCGAGACGAAGCAAACGCTGATATGTTCCGGGACTCAGCGCCGGCGCAATGTCTGCACCACGTACTTGGAGTAACCGTACTTGATCTTCGACGGGACGGACGCAAGGGAAAGCCTGTTGGTCGGGAAGGCGAAGGACGGTTCGAAGTAGCAGTTGATACTGCAACCCTCGCAGAAGTCGTGCCTTCCCTCCTGCTCGCGGTGCCAACGGACGCGCTCGCTGTTCCACGCGGTCACGAGATCGTCGCCGATCGGGAGGCGTTCGAAATGCAGGTGATAACAGGGCAGCAGGATTTCGTTTTCCGGGGAAAGGACGATCACGCGTGAGACCGCCCGGCAGAGCGGATCCTCCCGGTGATTGCCTCCCTGTCTGCGGAGCTGCAGGAAGGATGGATTCAGATACACCATCGGTTTCCGTGCGAAGACCTCGATCCATGCCATGGCCTCTTCTCCGAGACCTTCTTCACGGAAGTAGCGGAACACCGGATTGAGCAGCAGCATCAACCCGTGCCGGCGGGCGATTTCGTGCACGCCTTCGACCTGCTTGTAATTGTGGTCGGTCACGGTGAACAGCAGGTCGGGAGTCTCGCCCAGCGATTTCGCGATGCGGATGCTTTCCATGACATGGTCGAAACACGCGACGCCGCGCATTGCGTCGTGCTGCGCCGGGTCGGCGCTGTCAAGCGAGAAATGCAGCAGGTCCACATGGCCGGCGAGCGCTTCCGCATGTTTCGGATAGAGGAGTCCGTTGGTCGTGATACTGGCCTTCATCCCCAGACGACGCGTTTCCGCGGCGATTGTGGCGATGTCCGGATGCAGCAGCGGCTCTCCCCCGGTCAGGTCCATGAAACGGACGCCCAGCGCGCGCGCTCCCGCGAGATTGCGCAGCACATCGTCCGTACGCGCATGCCGCGTGCCGCGGAATGCCTCGTGATCGCCAAAGTGGCAGAAGTCGCAATACGCGTTGCAGCGGTACGTAAGATAGTAATTGCAGAGCAGTGGCATGATCCGGGTCTTTCGTGCGATGACGTCAGGAGGCGCGTGGAATGACGACATATGATACGAAACATGAGGGAGTTTTGCACGGATGGCGGTACCGCTCCGGAACCTCCTCCAGGGGTTTGGCGGGAGGGGCCACAACGTATCAAGGGAACGGCATTGTACCGAACAGGGTTATTTTTTCATACTGCGGAGAGCATCCCATGCGATACCACGAATTGATGACACGGATCGACGAAGGCGAAGGACTCACCACCGAGTTCAAGCGCCGCGTCTCCACGGGCGAGAAGATCGCACGCGAGATGATCGCGTTCGCCAATACCCGGGGCGGCATCATCCTGTTTGGTGTGGACGACGACAAGAGCATCGTCGGCGTCGACAGCGAAAAGGCAGAGATCGAGGAAATCACCCTGGCGGCCGGGCATCTGTGTGATCCTCCGGTCGCACATGCCGTGACTATTTTCAACGTCGACAACCGGGACGTCATCTGCATCGAAATTCCTGAAAGCGAACAGAAGCCACATTTCCTGGTCGACGGATCGGAAGAACAGAAAGCGTTTGTCCGGGTCGGCGAGCACAGCGTGCACGCCAGCCGGGAAATGGTGCGTATCCTCCGGCACCAGCACGGGCCATCCGCACCCGTG